>NZ_VOZY01000030.1:0-9304 GCF_013419525.1 Acinetobacter sp. YH12076
TTAAGTGCGAAACCTAATTAGGGTGAAACAGGCAAGATGTGTAATGTTATATAACATGGCAAGCCCTGGTTATATAAATTACCCGACTTATTCGCTTTCAGCTCAACGTGGCATCTTGTCCTGCGGAGCTTTTGGCATAGCCAAAATGTACGGTAAATAGAAAAAATGACTGAAGGGAAAAAGCCAAAACGGATACGCCAAAATGTACTTCAAGTCGTAGTGACTGAAAAATTGAATAAATGGAGAGCTGACTGGTCAGCAAGAGATCAGATTGAAAGTAAATGACCTAATGCTGGACTCTTCTAAGAATCGAAATTTAGTAGACTTGTTCTTTTAAAAGTAAGATCTACTTTAATATTTAAGAATATTCAAATACGTCAAGCTTGGTATAGGATATAGAAATAAGTGCTACCCTAAGCAACATGAGTTAACCTTTAAAAATTGAGAACAATGTATACGCAGGTGGTAATAAAGCAATATAAGCCACGGCTATACAAATAAGCCCACTTTTTAGCACCCCAAATCTTTTATATAACTCATCACTATAGGTTTCAGATATATCTATTACACTCTGTATAAATACAAATAAAAGAGATGCTAAGCCAAGTAGTATTGTTGTCAGGCCGAACCAATTAGCTTGCTGGTAAGCTAAAACAGCTAAATAGCATAAAAATGACCAGGCAATAGATATTACACCTAAAACTACAGCCTTTTCTAAAACATAAATAACTTTTACTTCGTGGTTCATTATTCTCTCATTCCTGATTTTATGTTGTTGAATAAGAATAAAATATTATTTACAAGAGTAAAAGTGAGCTTGTTCTTTGAGCGACACATTAGGTCGTCTAAAGGCTATTTCGTATAAGAGATTTTATGTTAATCAGATGATTAAAAGGCCCGTAAATAGGGCCTTTCGTATAACGTGTATTATGTTAATTTTAGGAATACTTAACTTAAAGCTATAATTAAGACCAATGCTAATTTTTAGATATTAAAAAACAATGGAAATTACTGAGTATTTAAAAAAAAATTATGTTCAAATTAGTCTTATCATTATATTTTTTTCATCAACTATATATGTTCTAAGAGAGCATTTTTTTCTTATCAATAAAGCTGAAGAACTATCAAAAAATCATAAGAATATATATGTAGGATGCCTATTTTTGGAAAAAGCCTTTTCAACTAAACATGGCATCGAACGACATAACGTCAATATACATGGTAATAGATTTTTACTTCAAAACATGACAATTTCTATCTTTCCATTCAACCACAAGTACTATGATTTTCAAAAAAAAATTAAGCATAATACCTGTTATAAAGTAAGATATATCGAAGTTAATTATCTACTTGCTAAAAGAACATACATTTACGATCTAGTGGAATAGGTCTGTAATCAGAATAAGTACCTTCCATTTAACATAATGGCTGTTATACGAAATAAAAAAACCTAGGCACTGGCCTAGGTCTGAAATTAAAAAATACATAAAAATTAACGCTATAGTCTCAATTTTTCAACTTCGCATAACGTGTATTATGTTAATTTTAGCTATTTTTCATAATACAGAGTTTGGTAAGGCTGAAATTTAAGCTCATTTTCCTTACACCAATCACAGAAACTAACGGTCATATTTGATTTTTTATATTGTATTGAGCAGTGGAAGTATTGCATATGGTACTTATAAAGCATCTGTACAAATGAGCGAAAAATAGTTAAGTTAAAGTATACTTTTTTATAGGTAATTTATAATTAATTATATGTTTTTTTAAATTAAATTTTTATAAAAATCCCCATAAGAAGGTATATAAATAAATTATGCAAACTAAATTCAAGTATGAGTCAAACATTATTAATTTTTTAATTAAGATAACTAAAAGGAAATGTCCTTGTTGCAATTATAAGGTTATTATTCCTTTGAAATTTAAAAAATATGATCCTTACTATTGTTCAAAATGTAATTCTCATATTGAAGCAAATCCACTTTTATCAATAATACTTACTTTATCCATGTTGGGACTTAGTATAAATTTAGGTTATATTGGATTCAATATACTTTCTATATTAGTATTAATAGTCATGTTTATTCGTCATTTGTTTCTAGATATCTTAGATGCAATGATTTTACCATTGCAAGAACATATATAGCTAGATATGTTTATATAATGGCTTTGTTGCACAAAGATTTCATAACTATATGATTTTAAAATTTTTGATTATTTTTTTGATCCAAAATTAAATCCATTTAAATCAGATGCTTACATATTTATTCTTTAAAAAACAGATAAATATCAGTGCAATAAACTCATTTTTCTAATTTCGCATAACGTGTATTATGTTAATTTTAGTTTTTCTTTACTTTAAAATGAATGTCTAAATACACTAGAGAATGGTTCTAGGAATATGAAAACTGAACCTTGGATTGAGGATAATGATCCATTAAAGCCCTATTATGGAAAATTGAGTAATAAGGAATATACCGATATTTCTAATATATTTACTTTATGGATTAATCATAAGAATTATATTGATCCTTCAATAATTTCTAAAAATAAAAAATTAAATTTATTAGATTTTTCAAATAGATATAAAGAAAAATGTAATCAAGCCTTATATGAACTGCTATGTGAAAGCCTAAAGCAAACAGATGGATATCTCTATTGGCTACCTATGAACAATGTAAAGAGTGAAAATATCTTTGCCGCATATTCTCCAGCAATGATTGCTAAGACCCCAATAGAAGCCAAGTATTTAGATTATGCTTCTCGCTCTTTTCTGCAAATGCAAAATGGTGGATATGCCATTGTTGAAAGCAACCTAAATTTTATAGCCCTGGTTATTGATGGCTACTATATGCAGGTAGCATTACATTCAAACTTTATGAATGAGAAATTTCAAGAATATCTTGATAGTTGGAACGAGATCGAAAAAAACCTTGATGAAATTACAGCACAGTGCCTTTCACACGCTCATTCTATACAGTAGAAATTAAAGAGGAATGAAGTATGTAAGCACCCTATTTAACATAATAGAGGTTATACGAAATGCCTTTTAAAATATCTTTGTTTTTCATATAGTTAAAAATTTTTAACCGATCTAAAAAACAGCAAAAAGCCGACTAGGAAACAAGTCGGTTTCTTTTTGAGCTATTTTGATACTTCTTGCCAATAAAAATGATCAATATTTAATCAATTTGTCATTTTTCTCTGCGTTATCAAGCCAACGCTGGCTTAAATTATCCCCAATTTCTGCGGACAACTCTTGGGATAAAAATCCACCAATTTTGTACGCCTGAGCGCACATGAATTTAGGGATTTTGCGGATGTTCACAATCCCCTGTATTCAATATCATGAAGTCATAAGAGAACAGGATGTTCCGCAGAATAAAAATAAATAATCGCACAAGGATCGGCGGCACGACAGGAGTTATGCCAAGCGAACCAATACGAAAAAGCCCGACAGGATGTCGGGCTTTTTTATTGTCTATTGTTTTTCATTCACTTGAGAGAGCAATTGAGGAGTTGAGGATTTGAGAGTTATGTATAAGATTTGGAAAAAGAACATTAAATATGCACTCACTAATCGAGAAGATCGACTTTTATATAAACGATATTCTTCAATAGTTGCCTCACGAATAAAAGTTCCACGATTGTTTAAGACATACTTTAATCCATCTTTTTCGACATTAAAGTTATCCAATAGCCCTGTAGTTATAAAGAATGTTGCAATTGCGTAGATAAATAGGATGATGGAAAGAGCATTAAAATTAATCTCTAATTTTTCAGAGAAGACGGTGATAGCTACAACAAAGAGAGGAAAAATTAAGAAGATACAAAGTATGAAAGAGAATGCAAAATGAAAAAAATAAGAGCTTAGATTGATCAGAGCAGCAAGAATGCATGTAATAAGTGTGAAAGAAGATAGAGTTCTCATAATTATTGGAGATTTTGAAAAAGTTTTCGCATTATCTAATATTGCTTGAACTTTATATAATACTAATTCGTATAAGAGATTTTATGTTAAATGGCTAGTATGTGAAGCACTTGCTTCACATACTTTATGAATACTAATTATGGTTATGTTGGATCACTTTTCTAATGGAAAATTTCAGTCCATTAAATGTTTGAATACCATCTAATACTGCAAATCTGATTGGAACATTAACCTTTTTATAGTCTCGAAACGTCATTTTAATTTTCACAATTACTTTTTCTTCATTTTGAAGAGTATATGCTTTGACTATCCCATAGTAGTCAGCTTCTTTACCCTTTATTCCATCGGCGTGAAAATTGTCTTTTCGAACATCTTGTCCACTAGTTATGCTTTTTCCAGCATGGTTATAACCACCATCTGCTGTTATGAATGCATGATCTAATACATCACCACTTTCTTCTTTCTCTAAATTTTCTACGCAATTACGTAAATTATTTTTCTTTAAATCAGATAATTTTCCGAGTTTACGTATGGCGATTTGTATTTTCTCAATTGCTTTTTCAGTTTCTTGTCGAGGAAAGATTTCATTCAAATCTCCTCCAATGATTAAATGCTCATTATTCAAATCAAAAGCTATAAAGTCATAAGCATTCATTGAATATTGAATTACTTTAATTAAATCAATTATTTCCTCATTCTCTACAGATTTTATTTTTGAAATTTCTCCTGCTATTCTGATGTTATCTCTGCGATTCCTTGCATTTTTTAAGTAGACAACTTTGAAGTCATTATCTTCAACGATCAAACTGGTTTCGATTGAATTGTGGGTAATTTCATCAAGATTGAAAGATGTATTATTTTCACCTAAAAGAAAAAAATCATTAGGTTGCTGTAATAGAGAAAAAATCTTTTCCAGTTCTGCTTTTGGAAGAGCATAAAAATAAGCTCTTTTATTTGTAAATTTTATGTGATCAGCTAATTGCTTATCTAAAGCTTCCTGTACTTGAATAAGCTGTTTTTTAACGTCGCCTGAATCCAAGTTTTTAATCTTAGCGCTCAGAGCTTTAAAGGTATTAGAGTTGCTAAAACCCATACTAGTAAACTTAGTGTTTATTTCAGCACATAGTGTTCCCCGACGTTTGAGAAGATCAATTTTAAATAGAATATCTTTCTTTAAAGCATCAATATCATCTTGAGGATTCGTTTTTTCGTTCATGAATTATCTCTAATATAAAAAGTGTAATTTTTAATCAATCAAGTTTTTATGGGTATTAAGACTTATGTTTTCAATAGATTTTTCTAATTAATTTTAAATTTATCAAGACACCTATAGTCATTATAGACTATAGCCAAATTGTTCTATTGTTATGGTATCTCCTAGGTACTAGGTAAATGGGTATTTATTCAGGAGACAGATCTGACTCTAACTTATGGACATATTTGTCTTTAGCCTATAGAAATATATGTCTATAGTTTTTGATTTCATATATATGATTTTAGTGATAAATTTTATCACAAATATGACTTGGTATCAAAAAATGGTAGCTGAAAAAAGTACGCTCCAACGAACACAAAAGAAATGGAGCAAAGAGATACTTGATGAAGGTTTCTGTATTGTTCCTTCTATTCTCTTACGCGCGCAAAAGCGTATAGGTGTTAACCCTTCTCAGTTAATTTTATTAATACAACTTCTTGATTATTGGTGGGATGCAGGAAACAAACCTTTCCCTAGTAAAAAAGATTTAGGAAATCGTGTTGGCTTGGGTTCCAGACAAGTACAACGTTACTTAGCAGACTTAGAAACAGCTGGTTTAATAAAAAGAGAAGCAAGAATCGTTGCAGGAAAAGGACGAACTACAAATAGATATGATTTATCTGGTTTAGTCGAAAAATTAAACGAATTAGCTCCTGAGTTCAAAGAAACTCGTGAGCTTAAAAAAGCAGTGGAAAGAAGAGGAGGCGATGATCGCCTGAAACTAGAAAGCAAAAACCCCACTATATAGCGGGGTTTAGCTCATTTTTGATAATAGAGTCGCCTCTAAATCGAGACTCTCTATATCTTTCTTATTACATTCTAAAAGAATTAGGAAAATTTGCAAGTGTCATATTCAATCCCTTCAATCAGATTTGCATCGTACGAAAGCTTTTTCAATGTTCCCAATAATGCATCTGCATTGAATGGAGCTTATAGTTGGTGTCGCCTAATATCATCACAATTATTTTTAATGATTGGTGATTTTGAAGTCATGCTTCGGAGTCATCTACATATTTGTTTATCTAAAAAATATGTGCAGCCAACAAGTCATAGTGAATATTGGTTTATTGATCATGCTGTCTTATCTAATATTTATAATCAGTACCAAGGATTACCTCATAAACCAAGCAAGACTCAACTAAAAACATTAAAAAATTCTATAAGGTTCTCATCTCCATTTCAGTTATCACCTGACTGTCAAAGTATGGTTATTAATGCTATTTTGGATTTATTAAAAAAAAATCGGAGACATTTCCCCTTACCTGACGACATTGTGGCTAATTTGAGTTTTGGCTTCTGGGTAAGTTTAATGAATGGTTTGAAACACCCGCATCATACCAATAGTTTGAGTAGTGTTTTGCGTGAAATTTTTCCTAGTTTTCAGGGAAATTTCGACATAAATTTATTGAATGAACAGGTTGATACATTATTCAGACTAAAAAACATCCGCAATAGAATTAGTCATCAAGATAGTATTTTAAAAACACCAGAGTCAAAGTATCCTCAGCGTGAGTTTATTCCGAAAAAACCACAACATCTGATTGTTAGCTTAAAAAGATTGATGGACTTGCTTGAAATATTTTTAGTTAATATTAATCCTGCTTTCTTAACAGAAGTTAAAAAAACACAGTATTGGATGCTCCTTAATACTTTGTTAGATGTAAATATTTTAGAAGTGTTAAAAATTTCTGGTGGTGATACAAGTTCCTATTTATTACCTATTTTATTAAGTCAATTTAACGCGAAGCATAATTCAACAGTTCATCTCCAAGTTTAAGTAGTTCTTCTACAATTAACATAATACACCTTATACGAAATGCTTTTCATTTCTCTTTAAAATTCAGTGTTTTATGTTGATGTAAAAAGCCCAATCCTTCCCGATTGGGCTTTTTCTTTGATTTATCACGTTCCACGCCTAATAAGTGATCAATGTTTCACAGTTTTAATTAGCCCAATTGAATAATCAGGATGCCTGGTCTTTTTCTTTTTGGCGTTTATCCAGCTCTTTTTTCAGCTCCTTTTTATCTTGGTACGATGCGATCAGCATGATCGGGATCAACAGCGGGGCCACAATAATGCCCAGGGCAATGTCTTTCAGTTTCGGCATGATCTTTCTCCCTTAGTCATTATCAAAAACAGCATTCAGTACACGGCCAAATAAGCCACGTTTTTTCTTTATCTCATAGTGTGTCTTTGATACGTGTTTTGGTGTTTCATTGGGGCGTGTCACTGGTGTTTCATGAGATGTAATAATTTCACCATATTTATTATTATCAATAGTTTCACGTGTTTCACTACTGTTGTCGCATGGTACATCATTAGGATGTGTCACTGGTGCATCATGAGACATTTTTTCTTCAGACTCTTTATGCCCTAATAGTAGTTGAAAGCGGTCTATTTGATCTAAATAGCGTTTTTCCCGATCTTTGTATGACTCAATTTCCTTTTTCATGAAATCAACAAGCTGACGTAAATCCGCATCATCCTTAGACTGATTCACTTCTTGTTTTTGTTCATGCTTTTTGATCGGCTCCCCAAAGCATCGGATGACTTCTGCAATATCAAAAAGTCCATCAGAGCTTCGAGATATACGTCCTTCTTTTATGGCCCTATATAACGTAGAGCGACTGACGTTAAAGCGATTAGATACTTCACTTAGTGATAACTTAGCCATTTGCTACATCCTTTTTACTTGATGGCATATATCCCACTTTTTTTAGGTACGGGTATAGTTCTTTTATTCGGTCAGGATTTTTCAGCATCTCAGCAATACGAATAGCAAATTGCTGATAGCTTTCAGTTCCTTGGGAATACCGCCCCATTTCTGGTAGCTCTGAAAGCTTATTTGCAAACATGTGACGTTGTGCATCAGTCATTTGGGTAAAGAGATCTACCGTATTTGGATCTCTTTCTGAAGGTATAGAATCAATTTTTTTATGCTTAAAAGTGAATGATAAGCCTGAGATAGATCTTCCTGTTTTGTACTGTTCGTATTTTACATGTATATCAGTTAGCTCATTGATTTGCTTTATTGCTGGTTCTAAAACACGACTTTTAAAATTAACCATTTTTTGATATTCATTAATATCAAGTCCTAATTTTTCTCTGAATTCAGATAAAGAAATAACAGGTGTTTTTCCTACGTCTCTCCAAGCAATTAGAAACTCATATAGACGAATAGCATATTTGCTAGTGAGTTGAGCAACCTGTTTAAGTTGATAGCTTGTAAAGTGCTTTTCCAATCTTGTAATAAGAGGAACAACATCTGGTGCAAAGGTAACTTCTAATGTAGCAAGGTCATCAACATATGCAATTCGGCTAACCCAGCGGGATTTGACTACAATTTCTTTGTTTGTATCTTTATGAATTTCCTTAAAAGAGAACTTTCTTTCAAAAAGATTATTAACTGCATTCTTTAGAGCGTTATATGCAGCTTCTTTGGTGACATCAAAGCGAGAAGCATAATCAGAAGCATGAATTTCTAATTTACTGTCGGATGAGATCCCTTGGCCTGTTTCTCTTGCTCTTATTATTGATAAAAGGATAAGCCGTTGCTCGGTTACTTCAAGATTATAACTGGCATTAATTAAGGCATTATCTTTTACTACTAAGTCATTTTTCATAAGACTGCATAGGTTATAAGTGTTATTAAGACTACACTAGCACCTGATGTAATCAAATGCAAAGAAATTGTAGTCTTATGACAAAGAAATTGTAGTCTTATGACAAAGAAATTGTAGTCTTATGACAAAGAAATTGTAGTCTTATTAGTCTTGAAAACCTTGTAAATAAAGGCTTTCAGCATGTCTAAAAGCATTTAAAAACTTTAAAATAATTAAAAGCCCAGGCAAGGAAAAATTGCCCTTGGTTTTCGCTACGCTCAAACTCTATTGAATCTCGCTTTCGCTCGATTCGTTGGGGCAATTTTTTGGCTCATTGGGTTGTGACTTTAAGAAAAAGCAAAAGCAGCTCGGAATTCGCTTCGCTCATAAGCTTTTTACTCGCTTCGCTCGATCTAGGCTCAATTTTCTGCATGTGATTTACGCTTATTTAGGCTTCACAGCCTAAAAAGCAGTTTTTCAGAGAGTCTAAGCGCGAATTTCAGCGATTTCACTCGT
>NZ_VOZY01000031.1:0-8913 GCF_013419525.1 Acinetobacter sp. YH12076
ATCCATGCACGTGTAGCAGTCCTTAACAGATTTACGGAATTAGGTCGCCCACTTACCCAAGTTACGCCTTAAATTTGGATCAATTAGGGGCGCTTTGCATTTCAAATCTTTGTGCAACAAAGCCATTCATTTATAGAAAAAGACTCAATGCGGTAGATTCCACCTAAAAGTATAAACAAGAAGAAAGGAAACTTATTCAACACATATACCGCTAAAACACAGTAATAGACGAATAAAAAATAGAATCAGCATGCAAACAGCAAGCTTCTTTACCACCACAGATTTAACTTTTGCCAATACCTGTACAAATTTGGACAAATACCCGATTTTCCAAACTTACATGATTTATGAAAGAAATCGTCAATGCCTTGCACGTTTCATAGATTCAAAACACTGACTAGAAAATACACAGGATGGTTAATACGCTTATATATAGGTCTATAAAGTATGACTTAGCTAGGCAATAAATGTTCATCATATCTAAAGCTGCCTACTTATAAGGAAATGCTCCCATAGAATATTCAATTCACTGAGGCAAACAAAATATCTAGCGTGAGCCCTATCATTTATGAAAACCTTTTATTGGCCTAGAAATATGCTTTATAAACCATAAAAAAAATTAACTATCTTTTAGTTTTTATATACTTAGCATACAAAGCTGATTTATTATTTCAAATAACTCGATTGAAAACTGAGAACAATTTAGATTCCTTTACACTCGAAATAAGTTAAACCTTAGAATTTTTTAAGTCGCTGTATAAATACCATCTTTACGGCTATGCATGCTTAGGCTGTTCAACTAAAGATCTATAAGGTGGATACACAAATCAGCACACCTTTTAGATCATTCGCACTGGTTATTGCTAAACGTACGCACCACGATAAAGCAAGTTTACACAAAAAATATCAAAAGTTTTAGCCAATTGGGTTTAAAATGATGTCCTACAATATAATGATAAAAATGTAATCTTTTAACATTGCCAATTCTCTGCAAAGTTCGCATTATATAGCCCATTCTCGGCACATGCTTTTCACGTCAATTCAAAGAAATTATAAAAAAAATGTGGAATTTTATGCCATAATGAGCAAACTTTGCAGGTATCTTGCAAAGTAAATTTGCAACTTTTTATTGGAGCAGGCTGAATGAGCTCGACCATTTTGGTCATTCATGGACCGAATCTCAACTTACTGGGAAAACGTGAACCCGAAGTTTATGGCTATCTAACACTTGAAGATATCAACCAAAAACTGATTTCACAGGCTCAAAACGCTTCCATTTCTCTCGACACTTTCCAAAGTAATTGGGAAGGCGCTGTCGTCGACCGAATTCATCAAGCGCAACAAGAAGGCGTTCAATTCATCATTATTAACCCAGCAGCCCTAACACATACTTCGGTTGCTGTGCGTGATGCCCTTCTTGGTGTAGCCATTCCGTTTATCGAAGTACATCTATCAAATGTCCACGCTCGCGAAGCATTTAGACATCACTCCTATCTATCTGATAAAGCCGTTGGCGTTATTTGTGGTTTAGGTGCAAAAGGCTATGCCGCAGCACTAGACTTCGCCATCGAAAAAATTCAACCAACTTCTCAATCTTAATTAGGAATACTGTTCATGGATATCCGTAAAATCAAGAAACTCATCGATTTGATGATTGAATCTGACTTACAGGCGATTGAAGTTAAAGAAGGCGATCAATCTATCGCTCTAACTCGTCGCAATCCAGTTGTTGCTGCCGCTGCGCCTGCTATGGCTGCTCCCGCCGCTGCACCTGCTGCACCTCGTTCACCACGTGGTGCTGTTGAGCCGTCTCCTATGGTTGGTGTGTTCTATGCTGCGCCAAATCCAGGTGAAGCACCATTTGTTAAAGTTGGTCAAACTGTATCTGCTGGTGAAACACTCGGTATCATCGAAGCAATGAAAATCATGAACCCAATTGAAGCAACTCAAAGCGGTGTGATTGAAGAAATTTTGGTTAAAAATGGCGAAGTGATCCAATTCGGTCAACCATTATTCCGCTATCGCGCTTAAGACCACGGGGAATCACAATGTTGCAAAAAGTTTTAATTGCAAACCGTGGTGAGATTGCGCTCCGCATCACACGCGCTTGCAAAACTTTAGGAATTAAAACCGTAGGGATTTATTCCGATGCCGACAAAGACCTAATGCACTTACGCTTCTGTGACGAAGCTGTGTGCATTGGACCAGGTGCCAGCAGCGAAAGTTATCTTAATATTCCTGCCATTATTACAGCGGCTGAAATCACCGGTGCAGATGCCATCCATCCAGGTTATGGTTTCTTATCTGAAAATGCTGAGTTTGCTGAAATTGTAGAAAACTCAGGTTTTATCTTTATCGGCCCGCGTCCTGAACACATTCGCTTAATGGGGAACAAAGTTTCTGCCATTATTGCGATGAAAAAAGCCGGCGTACCGACTGTTCCGGGTTGTGACCATGCTGTAACGATTCACAATGCATTGGCAGAAGCCAAAGAAATTGGCTTTCCATTGATTGTAAAAGCTGCCTCAGGTGGTGGTGGTCGTGGTATGCGTATCGTTGAACGTGTAGACACGCTACTCGAATCTGTACAAGCTGCTCAACGTGATGCGGAAATGTGGTTTGGTGACGACACCGTTTATATGGAACGTTTCCTTCAAAAGCCACGCCATGTCGAAGTGCAAGTTCTTGCAGATGGTAATGGCCATGCAATTCACCTTTATGATCGTGACTGTTCATTGCAACGTCGCCATCAAAAAGTGCTTGAAGAAGCGCCTGCACCGGGTTTACCTGAAGAAGCACGTGCGCATATTCTTGAAGCGTGTGTAAATGCTTGTAAATTAATGCAATACCGTGGTGCGGGTACATTCGAGTTCTTATTTGAAGAAGGTGAATTCTTCTTTATTGAAATGAATACTCGTGTACAAGTAGAACATCCTGTTACTGAGCAAGTGACTGGCGTAGATATTATCGAGCAACAATTACGCATTGCTGCCGGTTTAGGTTTGGATCTTCAACAAGAAGATATTCAACTTAAAGGTCATGCGATTGAATGTCGTATTAATGCGGAAGATCCATCTACATTTATGCCTTCACCGGGCAAAATCGATCATTTCTATGCACCGGGTGGCGCAGGTATCCGACTAGATTCTCATATCTATCAAGGATATAGCATCCCACCATACTATGATTCAATGATTGCAAAACTCATTGCGCATGGTAAAGATCGTGAAACCTCTATTGCGCGTATGAAACAAGCTCTCGAAGAGATTATCTTAACTGGCGTGAAAACCAATATTCCGCTACATAAAGATTTGATTCTTCAAGATAAAAATTTCTGCGAACAAGCAATGGATATTCACTATCTTGAAAAGCATCTATTAAAGAAAGTCGAAGGACATGAAGATAAATAAATCTTCAGCGTCAAAAAAACCACTCAAATGAGTGGTTTTTTATTTTCATAAGAAGAAATATCAATATGTCATGCTTAAGGCAATACTCGACGCAATGTCGCAAAACACTGCTGAGCCTGATCGTTAGCACAGAAGTTAATAACCGATGGACTTTTCCACTTTACAAAGTACTGTGAAATTTCGCCGGTTTGATCTTGAATATTGCCCGAACAATCCATCTGATTATTGTCATATTTCACTTGTAAAATCAGTGCTGGAATTTGCACATTCGGATCTTGCGCAGGTTGATAGTCATATACCCCAGATGACCACTCTTCACCGCTTTTGATCACAACATCATTATTGCTCTTAAAATTATAATATTCAACGCACTTTTTATTGGTCGGAATTTCCATACCCCATAAGCCGACCAATTCAGAACGTGTTGTCACCCTAAAGCTATTCACCGCTTCAACTTGATTTTTAGCCTCTGAATTTTGAGTTGTATTCTTATTATCTGCCGCCATCACCAACGATGAACTCAACATGAGTAAAACTGTAAGATATGCTATTTTCATACATTTAATCAGTCATATAAATCATGCTCTTAAAGTAACACATTTTTTTACAAATCCGCGGTTTATCACATTTTCATAACAATCATTTTTCCTATTTATCCAAAAAATCAATCTCGGTTAACGAAACTACAAATCAGCTAAATGCCAAACAAATCACACTATTTACAATAAAATAATATAAAATCTTTTTTATCGTTTAATATACGAAAAAAACGAATTCTCCCATATTTAACCTAGGCTTACATAAGCTAATGAAACTGCATTCGAATAGTCTTGCTCCGCTTAATGCACGCCACAGCATGGCTTTTGTAATAGTCGCTGCAGTTATTCTTTGCTGCTGCTTAATCGGTATTTTCACCCGCCCATTAAGCTATTTAGCGATTTTTTGGCCTGCGAATGCAGTATTGTTAGCAATATTCTTAAGGTTCCCTAAACTGAGTAATCTGGGAGGATGGTTAGGTGCATTTACCGGTTATATGCTCGCAGATTTAGTGACGGGCAATTATTTCCAACTCACTTTATTTCTCACTTTTTCAAATTTAACCAACAGCATGGTATCGCTATTTTTTATGCGATATTTTCAGGTGAACTATCAAAACTATAATAAAGGTTTCACCTTTCTGACCATGATTGTCATCATCGCCTGTGGTGGATGCCTTGCAGGTGCTCTTTTTGCTATTTTCACTGTGCCTTATATCCCCAACACGTTTATGTCGACCGATAGATTATCGATTGATTTTGGTATGTGGTGGATTACTGAAATATTAAATGCGCTGATTATATTACCGCTTATTCTGTCTTTTCCTAAACTGGCCGATCTTAAACTTTATTTCAAAGATCGACGTCATCAAAGCTTTCAGATCAATAAAATATTTCCGGCAATTGCAGTTATCTTCTGTGTATTTTTAACAGCTGTTTCTGCAGGTCCAGGGGCAATTCTCTACCCTTTAGCGGCTCTAATTTGGGCAGCATTAACCTATCGCTTATTTACCTTATCCCTAATTAATGCCGTGGTAATTTTAGCGACCTATTACAATTTAAATGCGTTCTACTTACACGATTCTTCATTAGCATATTTATCGACAGCAATTTCAGTTCGTATTGGCCTAGCCATGCTGATTCTCTCGCCGTTGATTCTTTGTATTATTAGCCGAAATCGGCACGAACTATATAAAGAGGTTTTATACCTTGCAAATCATGATAGTTTAACGCATGCGATGAATCGTCGATATTTTTTCGAGCAAGGTGAGCTTTACCTACAAAACCAAATTCAGCTTAACTTTTCCATTATCCTGATGGATATTGATCATTTTAAAAAATTAAATGATCAATATGGGCATTATGTCGGTGACCAAGTTTTACAAGAATTTTCGAGTATTGTGCGTAAGAATTTACGTGAAACTGATTTATTTGCACGAATTGGGGGAGAAGAGTTTAGTGTATTACTCACGAACATTGCTGCAACTGAAGCTCAAGGTATTGCTGAACGCATCCGAAAAGTCTTTGAAACTACACCTATCATCATTGATGAACAAAATACGATTTATATTACGGTGAGTATTGGTCTGATTCATCAGTCTTTGCCCAATGCTCCAAGTTTGCAAAGTATGATTAATCAAGCCGATCAGGCATTATATCAAGCTAAAGAACTCGGCCGTAATCAAGTGATTTTAGTCCATTGAGACTTTTCAATATACTGAATTGTTTCAAGCTGGCTTTTGGTTCGTTTTAGGCAAGCCCACGACCAAAAACATGGCAGGTATAACCGCCAGTCCTGCGATCATAAAAATAACGGGTCCCGAAAGCATGTCCCAATATCGACCTGCTAAAATACTGCCACTCGCAACACCTAAGCCCCACATGGTACTGTATAGCGCTTGACCACGCCCTTGTTGACTTGCGGTAAAATTTTGAAAAATGATTCGCATAGCGATTAAGTGGAATAATCCAAAACTAAAGGCATGAATCGTTTGCGCAGCAAATTGAGTGATAAACACCGTCGGATATAAGCCTACAATCAACCATCGCATCCCTGTTAGCCCCAAACAAATGAGCACTAAGTTACGCCAAGAATATCGATTAAAAAAGACATTGGCATAGGCAAACATAATGATTTCTGCAATGACTCCTACAGACCATAAAAAACCGATTTGGCTCGTCGAAAAATCAGCCTGCTTAAGGTAATTGCTATAAAAACTATAAAACGGTGCATGCGAAAAGAGCAGAAAAAATTCAATGATAAAAAAACTCGCTACAGCTGGTCGTTTTAAGATAGGCCAAAGTGGTTCAAGTTTTTTCTGTGAAGATGGTGCAGTAGCGGGCTCTTTAATCGTAAATGACCAAATAAATGCGAGAAATGCAATGCATAACAACATGATAGGTAGCATTGAAACAGGTATTATTTCTAGCAAAGCCCCTATTCCAAATACTCCAACAATGAAGCCAACTGATCCCCATTTTCTGATTTTTCCATAAAGTTCTGCACGCCGCTCAGCTAACCAAAATAAAGTTACTCCTTCAAACTGAGCCAATATAGCATTTTGAAAGAAACTAAAAACCAGCATGAGTAATGCAACAGACTGAAAACTGTTGGGAATTATAAAAATCAGAAACCAAATACAGGCTTCCATCCATGTTGCTATTCGGACTAAAAGCATGCGCTTGCCGGATTTATCTGCAATCCACCCCCAAATAAATGGGGCAAAAAAACGTGTCACAATTGCAATCGAAGATAAAATACCTATTTCTTGATAATTAAACCCTTGATCCTCTAGATACAAACTCCAATACGGCATGAATGTACCCACTATTGAATAATAGAAAAAGTAGAATCCACCGAGTTTGGAATGGATTGGAATGTTAAGCATCAAGCTGTATTCCTTTGTATTTACAATAGGTTATAAACTTTTCAGAGTTGTATACTTTTGCATCTAAAAGGCTTGGTTAGGATATGGCGAGTATACAAATTTATTTTAATTAAATTATTTCAAAATTTGTATACTTTTACAAAAAACTAAGCATTATTTTATTTTTTTATTAATAAACATGTATTTATTTTTATCTTTAGAATTATCACATATTAGTAAAAAAACCGCCCGAAGGCGGTTATTTTTGACGATGAAAGTTATAAATCTTTTGGAGTATTTATTTTATTGGCGGGCTATAGATGGAAATAAACACTCAACAATACGTTGGGTACTCCATAAACCAATTTCTTGATGATGCATATGAGGTGCTAAATACTTTAGAAGTTTGTTGATCTTGTATCCTGTATTCGTACTTCCATCAAATTGTTTCTTAAGCTCAGCCATTTCATGGTTCGCTAAATAACTAAATGAATTGGTCTCTAGGAAGTTTTTCACAAACTCATTATTCACTTGATTTTGCTTAGGATCTATAGATTTGCCAGCAATCCAATCATAAATAAAAGTTTTTTCAACAGCATTAAACACTCCAAACATTTTACCCTCTTCGTCGTGAATCATCTGCCAAAACCTACTCTCTTCAGGTGGTCGATTCAATTTTATCCAGCCCATACGTACAAGCTCAAAAATAAACTCTTCAACACTATCATCTTCAGATAGCCATTCATTCGTCGTTCTATTGTTAAACATACATTTATTACTATGCATATGTTTACCAACGATCGCTTTTTTCTTAAATATTTCTAGGACCATTTTTTCGGTGCTTAAATTTTTAATTATCTGAACTGAACTCATTCCCTTGTTATTTAGGAGGTATCCAATTTTGAGTTTACGAATGAACTCTTCTTTAGATCTGTACCTTGTAGAAAGTTTTTTAATGGCATTGGTCGCAAGCTGCGCATGCCCATTATCAAAATTATCTATCGTGATATGAACATTAAAATAGTGTGCATCAATTCCAAGTTCTTTTAACTCGTAATTGCTAATTAGCAAATGTAAAGGAAGTTGTTCATAGCCTAAATTAAAACCTGCTATCTCTGGTATAAACTCTGAAGGTGCATATGCAAGCGCAAGCTGTATTGCTGCCTGATGGTAATAGGCATCAGATAAGTTTAAAGATAGTTGATTCAAACCATGTGCCAGTAGTAGGTTTTCGTACATTCTCACGTGATTGGCTTTTTCTGAACCGAGACCAAGTTCCTCTAAATATATCTGGATAAAATCTCTAAATACTGGATCATTCCAATACTGAGTAAAGCTATATAGCCATGAACCATCCACTTTTTTAGTGGGTGCAACCTTGTATAAAAACTCATAAGCTTTACTAACTGATGAAAAATACTCTCTTCCTCCACCTTGCTTTCTTCTATCTAGGTATTCTTTATAATATTCACACTGTGTACGGTTATTATGATGAATCCAATCGACAAGATGGTCTATCTCATTTGGCATCTCATCAATGTGTTCGAGAGTTATAATTTCATTCTCTAAAACCTTAAATGCCTTTAATTCTTTGGCAGAATTAGGTATTGAAGCATCTAAGAAGAACTCAACAATTTCGAAATATTTCTGATGATCTTTGGTTATTAAATTTAAGATTCTTTCTTTTACTGCTGTAGGCATTATAATTCTCACGCGGTAAATGATTCTTCTTAACCATAGTTCAGAAAATAAGTAGTATTTGTTAATTTTTTTTAATAAAATTTAACGCAATGTAATATTTTAAAAATTTTAATATATAAAACACACCTTTAGCATAATTTTTAACAAGTTTTTAAAAAGTAACATTTTTTTGATGTGACTTAATTCACATATTCATATTTAAATATCAATTATGATTCTTTTATAAAATATTCATAGGATAATTTATATGAAATCAATTTTTGACTTTATTTCGGCTTTGTTGCACAAAGATTTGAAATGCAAAGCGCCCCTAATTGATCCAAATTTAAGGCGTAACTTGGGTAAGTGGGCGACCTAATTCCGTAAATCTGTTAAGGACTGCTACACGTGCATGGATCT
>NZ_VOZY01000032.1:0-8231 GCF_013419525.1 Acinetobacter sp. YH12076
TTGGGTTTTGAATAAATTTAAGAATGATGAATCTTTTAAACATCAATGGGCTGATTTTGAGCAGTTTTTAAGTGCGGAAAGTAAGACAGAAGAAAATAGACAGAAAGATAAAGAGCTTTTTAATGATCTTTTTAAGGGATAAGTTCTAAATTTCATATAAGAGATTTTATGTTAAATAAAGGTTAACTACTATGAAATGCTAATGTTTGTATTACAGGAGAGGTAGCTCAATTTGTTTGAACAACTAAAAGCTTATTTAAAGTTGAAATTGGCGTAAAATATATAAAACACTCACTTTGTTGAACTGGTATTTTAAGAATGCGAGATGGTATTTACTTCCTTGAATTTCAAGATAATTTTAATGATTTTGGTAATGGAGTTTTTGTAGTACAAAATAATATAATAAATGGTGGAAACTATGCATTTTCCTTTCAAGGTGAAATCATTAATCAAAAATCGAAAGTTATTATAAAACAACATGATAATAGTATAGAAAAAGCTATAAATGAAACTTTAAATGTATCTATTAAAAAGACGAATTATGATTATGAATTATTAGGGAGTATTACTAATAGACCTAATTTAGTCGTTTATATAAAAGCAAAATTTATAGGTGACTTATTTCTAAAATTAACATAATACACGTTATGCGAAGTCAAAAATGGGAGCTCTAAGCTCCCATTTTTAGTCTTTAATGCGCTTTTTCGCTTCGTCATAAACTATGCTGTCAGCTCGTTTCCCAACCGTAATGAGCAAGATAACTACCTGATCATCTTTAACTTGATAAACTAGTCGGACTCCAGCCTTTAATAATTTAATTTTGTAGCAACCTGCAAGATCACCTCTAAGCATATTCTTTGGAATATGTGGCTGCTCTATGACCTTGGCAAGTTTTTTCTTAAATTGATCTCTTATAGCACTAGGAAGCTTTTCCCATTCAGCTGTGAAGTCCTTATGACGTAAAAGCTTATAAGTCATCTAAAGTAATTTCCTCAAACATTTCTTTAGGATCATTAATACGTTTACGAACAATCGCTAATAGCTCGGTATCCTCTTCTGAGAGTAAGGCTTTTTGTACAGGGAGTTTCCCAGTCGCTGCAATGTATTCAAGGACATTTGTAAAAAACTCAGTAGGTGCAATACCTTGTTCTCTTAGAACTGAATAAGATTTTTCTTTAAGGGCTTCATCGACCCTGAAGTTAACAGTAGCCATTATTTTTCCCATTTATTGAATGCATAGGAATATTGTAATGCAAGTTGCATTACGTGGCTAGTTCGTATAATCCGTATTATGTTAATTTCAGAGAAACTATTACAAATAGAATATTACTTTTATATTCTCAAATGAGCCGCTATCTTTCTTAAAAAATACTATAAATAACTGTTATTACTGATTATTATTTTTTAAATCAGGGCGAATTTTATAAATATTATTTTGGAGTTCAAAAATATGACTGAGAGCTTTTCCTATCAGTAAGATATTTTCTCTATTTTCTAGTGATGGATCTGATTGAATCTTACTAGGAATACTGTCTAATAATATTGCAGCTTGATACAAATCATCATTTATTTTTTTTAATTGATCCATTTTTCTCTTCTATATATGTTGGTAAGGATCCCAATCATATTACATTGAGATCCTGATTTATTAGGCCGTGGTATATCTTGTTGTAGCTTCTCTAGTTTCTGAACTAAAAAGGTTTAATAATCTATCCGATGATGGTACAGGAAGATTTGGTGGATTCCAATCACCTGTAGTGATGCATGTATTTAAAGAGTTTCCACACTCTGACATTCCACCGCTACCAGCAGACCCATAGACATCAATACAGTCTGCATAATATTCTGCACACATCACAATTCTTTCGTTAAATAATATGAAGGCGTTGTAGGATCATATGCAAGAGCAAGACTACTAGTTATTATTGTACTAATTAGAACTATTTTTTTTAAGAACATAAGAAAATTGCAAAAGTGCATATTCTAAAAGCGGACATTTTTACTTTGGAGAAACCGGACATTTCTACTTTGGGCTTACATCTAAGTTTCGTATAACCGCCATTATGTTAAATGGAGGTTAGATTGGTGGAAAACTCCAGTTTTTGAAACTTCAAATAGAAGCTCTTTCGTTCAATTAGTAATTGTAATTTCTATATAAATTTATATTCTATTGAATAATTATTTCATAAATTCTCCTATCATATTTGGCTGCATATGTAGCTACTTCTTGATTAATCTTTTTATGACTTTTATCTACATATGAAAAGATTATTGAATCCTCATTATGCTGCTCATAGTTGATGGCGTATTTATATTCCGAATAAGGATAAAGAGTACCTAAGCTATAAGTTTTTTGAGCACTGATATAAGTTATTTTAAGATCTGTGATTGGGGCATTGGTCCAATTTTTAATAGAAATATATCCATTCTTTTCTAATGGTTGGCATCCTATAATTAAAACTAATGCAAGACAGTAAAATAGGCTATTCTTCATTTTGGTAGTTCTGTTCAATTGGTCTTATGAGTCGACTAATAACTATAACTTTTGAGGTATCACAGCTAGGATCTACTTCAGTTATCCAAGAATAATTATTTTTTTCTAGAGGATAGGATTCTCCGCCTCCATATGCTGCTTTATCACCTAAAAAATAAGTATCCGAATCTACTTTTAGGCTCTTAGTTTCCATATCCCAATCTAGAGTTTTTGTAGCAAAAATTGGCAGAACTTTAGATCCATCAGCATGTTCTAGGTATAGGCATTTACCTTCCCTAATAAGCTTAGCCTCACTATAACTTGCATTATCTGCTCCCCCCGTATATTGAATACGTGGAACAACTATATTTGATTCAATTTTTTCTGTAACTGGACTACAGGCTGCAAGTAAACTTAATAAAATAAATTCTAATCTTTTCATATTAAAGGAATTTTTTGATAAAATCATAATAGAGAAATTAAAGCAAATTATTCCAAAAGGCTCTGATTAAAAATTGTTAAAATTAATAGATATATGAGATAAAATTATGAAAAAATTTTTATATTTTAATTTCTTAGCAATTATTTTGACCTACGTATCTTTGCTTTATCAAAAAAATATATTAGTTGACCGCATAGTTGTAGATAAGCTTGGAGAAGTTGAAGTCATAGCTGGGGGATTTCCTCTACAGTTCCTTATAGATGGTGAAACCTCTCCAGTCGGAAGTATAAGTATCAATCCTTTATTTATTTTCATCGGCATGGATCAATTTGTTTTTCTCAATTTTTTTATTGATTATTTATTTTGGATAAGTATTTTATTTGCTTTTTCTATGATTGTGAAAAAGTACAGAATTGTATAGATCTCCTAAAATTAACATAATACACCTTATACGAAATGCTTTATAATTATCCTTAGAAATCAATGATGTAGTTTCTAGTTGATAGCCCACCTTCCCCAAGGTGGGTTTTTTTTATGATTTTTCACGTTCCACGCCTACTATTTAATCAATGTTTCACACTTTTGATTAGCTCAATTGAATAATCAGGATGCCTGGTCTTTTTCTTTTTGGCGTTCATCCAGCTCTTTCTTCAGTGCCTTTTTATCCTGGTACGATGCAATTAGCATAATCGGGATCAGCAGCGGAGCCACAATAATGCCCAGGGCAATGTCTTTCAGTTTCGGCATGATTTCTCTCCCTAGATTGCTCAGTCATGATCAAAAACAGCATTTAGCACACGGCCAAATAATCCACGTTTTTTGTGTTGTGGCACTGCCACATTTTGCAACGTGGCATGCTGTAGCGTTTGGGTGTGGTATGCCGTAGTTTCTTGCTGTGGCACTGCCACATTTTCTGCAATATTTAATTCATTATTCTTTTTATTATCATTGTCTTGTTGTGTTGTCGCATGCTGTGGTAGATCGGTGTCGCATGCCGTAGCATCTTGTTGTGGTGCTGCTGTGGCAGGTGCAACACTTTTCAGCTCAATGAGTGTTTGCATACGGTCAATTTGTTGCATTAACCGTTCTTCACGTTCTTGGTATTTTTTGACTTCATTTTCTAAATGGGCAATAAGTTTTTTTGTAGATTCATCACCTTCTTGCTTAGATGATTCAATTTTTTGAGATGTTTGCTCAGGTTCTCCAAAGCATCGGATGACCTCTGCTAGATCGAATTGTCCATCACTGGAGCGTGATAAACGTCCATTACGTACAGCTCTGTAAATGGTTGATCTATCCACATGAAATTTTTTAGATACTTCACTTAGTGATAACTTAGCCATTTACGGTGTCCTTTTTATTTGATGGCATATATCCCACTTTTTTTAGGTATGGGTATAGTTCTTTTATTCGGTCAGGGTCTTGCAGCATCTCAGCAATACGAACAGCAAATTGCGGATAGCTTTCAGTTCCCTGGGAATAACGACCCATTTCAGGAAGTTCAGAAAGTTTATTTGCAAACATATGGCGTTGTGCATCAGTCATCTTCGTAAAGAGATCTAACGTATTCGGATCTCTTTCTATCGGTGGGTTGTCCTTCTTTTTCTGTTTAAAAGTAAAAGAGAATCCTGAAATTGATCGACCTCTTTTGTGTTGCTCATACTTCACAGTGATATCTGTATGTTCGTTAATTTGTTTAATAGCAAGCTCAAGTACACTAGTTTTAAAGCGTTCCATACGCTTGTACTCTGTATCGAGTACGCCAATTCTTTGACGGAAATCACTTAGCTCTATAACAGGAGTAGAGCCAGTACTTCTCCAAGCAATTAATAATTCATATAAGCGAACAGCATAAGCACTGCTGAGATTACTAACTTGTTGCAATTCGTATTTAGTGAAATGCTCTTCTAAGCGTGTAATTAAGGGAACTATGGCAGGGGCAAAGATAAGTTTAACTACTGCTTCATTATCTACATATCCAATTTCACTAACCCAACGGGATCTATAGTTCTCAATATTCCCTCGTTCATTTATTTTTTGATAGCTAAATTGTCTTGCAAATAAATCATTACAGGCATCTTTTAATGCTTGATAAGCCGTATTGCGATGTACGCCAAATTGATTGATATAACCTTCTGCATGTACTTCAAGGGGATCATTAGCATTAATACCTTTCCCGCTTTCTCTTGCCTCAACAATGGCCAATAAAATTAAACGTTGTTCTACTAAATCTAAGTTATAGCTTGCATTAATTAAGGCATTGTCTTTTACAACTAATTCTCTCATGAAGCACCAGTATTATTTATTATGCTATGACACAATAATTAATTTTAGTGCTATAAGCAAGGTAAACGGTGTCATATTGCAAGGTAAACGGTGTCATATTGCAAGGTAAACGGTGTCATATTGCAAGGTAAACGGTGTCATATAGCCTTTGAAAGTATTGCCAATAAAGGCTTTCAGCGTGTCTAAAAGTATTTAAAAACTTTAAAATAATTAAAAGCCCAGGCAAGGAAAAATTGCCCTTGGTTTTCGCTGCGCTCAAACTCTATTGAATCTCGCTTTCGCTCGATTCGTTGGGGCAATTTTTTGGCTCATTGGGTTGTGACTTTAAAAAAAAGCAAAAGCAGCTCGGAATTCGCTTCGCTCATGAGCTTTTTACTCGCTTCGCTCATGAGCTTTTTACTCGCTTCGCTCGACATAAAGCCATCGTAATCAGTTCGCACCCATTCGGGATGCTCTGATTCTGAGTTCTTGATACACAGGGGAGCCTGTAATCAGGGAAAAACAGGTGAAAAAATTTAGATCCCTGTAGTTCGCTCGTAGACACTCGCTAAATGCTCTCATTTGCGATTTAAGAGTTTTTTCTTAACTCAACTATAAATCTACTGTGGTTTAGCAAAACATCGCTAAAAACCCTATTTTTTTGCGTTTAAACAGCATTCACCAAGGTCGGTAATCGTTGTTATTTTCATTTTCTGGTTTTTTAGGCTCATTTTTCTGCTGTTTTTCCAATTCTTGGCGTTTTAAAAATGCCAAATGTTCTCGTTCGTGTCTTTCTTGTTCATAGCGTTGTTCTTTTTGCTCTCGTTCTTTACGTAATTGCTCTCTAAATTCACTTTCTCTGCGATCATTTTCAATTCTTCGTTGGCGATCTACTTCCGCTTGGCGTACTTGCTGCATTCTTTCTTGTTCAATTTTGAGATCATCTGCCCGTTTTGCTTTAAGGAGGGGACTCATATCATCATTAAAATCATGTAGGGTATCGAATGAATGAACGTACTCTCGTTTTAGCTTCTGCCAAAACGTGGGTTTTATCGTTGGTCGTTCAATCCCATTATTTTCCAGTATCTCTGAGCATTGACCTAAGCGTTGGACGACATTCTCAATATCGTATTCTTTAGCAAGTTGTTCGACCTCGGTTGCGTATTCTCTCCAGTTCTCATTTTTTGCCTGTTCTACTGATTTTTCAGTCGCATAAAAATCAGGTTTTTTTATATCTCTGTAAGTATGATGATAAGAGTCATAAAACAAATTATTGCTATGTAGGTAAAAATCGCTTTTGTTTTCTGCTAACCATCGTTTTGTCTTGGTGAGATTTGATTCAATCTGCTTTTGATTATCAGCAGCATTGCTTTGAATGGTGTAAAACTGATTGGCAAATTCTGCATAAATATCTTGGCACCGGATGAAGTCATCATATGCGTTGTCGATCTGTTGAACCTGTTGTTCTTGCAGGCGTTCTTCTTCTAGGTTGAGATTTACTAATTCTGCTAAAAGCTCTTTTTCTTCTGCTTCGGTTAACTGAAGTTCGTTTTCCAGCTGGGTAATCTGATCTTCTAATCGACTTGGAACAATAATTTCTTGATCAAGGCCCTTGATGATCTGTTGGTATTCTCGTGCAGCATCTAAATTTTTGGCTTTGATTGCATCATTTTCAAGTGCAATTCTTGGCAGCACAATTTCAGTGTTACGTTCTTCAAGCGGTCTTTTTTGTTCCTCGTCATATTGTCTGCGAAGTGCTGTAGCTTCATGCCCTTCATGATGAGTGGGTTCAAGAAAGTCTAAGCCCTGATCCTTGTAACTCCGGTGGTCGATGCGTTCGTCTAGTCCGGCATTTTCCAATACTGTGTTTACAACATTGGCAAAAGTTGCTCGGCTGTCCTTCAGGATCTCGGGACCATGGTCGTTGAAGATTCTTTGTTTCTTTCCTAATTCGCCTTTTTCATTGATGAGTCTGGTCGTGAACATCATGTGTACGTGATAGTTTTTATTATTGGTTTCATCGTTATGTTCATGTGGTGCATGGATGCAGGCATCGACAATAACATTGTGCTTGTTCACAAAGTCTCGGCAAAAGTCATCAACGATTTTTATGCGTTCTGCATCTGTTAATTCATGTGGTAAAGCACAGATATATTCTTTGGCGAGTCGTGCATTGGCTTTCATTGAGCCATTGGCATTGAATTCTTTTTTTTCTACTGTATTCCAAAGTGTTTGACGGTCTAAAAGTTTTGTATTGGTATGTTCTGGTGCATAAATATTTTTGTATTCAAGTCCCTTTTTTTTAGTGTAGTCCTGAGTCTTTCCAAAAGTCAGATCCTCTAATTTTTCACAGGCACGATAAGCAGCACAAGCAACGGCTGAACGTCCGTCACTTCGTGAGATGTTGCTTTCATTCAAATGAAAAATTGCCACTTTAAAAACCTAAATTTCTGCATACCGTGGTTTTGATTTTTGCAACTTTGAAAAAGTTGCTGACCATGCTAAAGCGAGGTCATGGGGTACAGGGGTTTCCCCTGTCGCAACGTCCACTTTTGAATGAAATGATAAAAGTGGGTAAGTGCGCCCTTCATTTCATTCCGGGAAAACTCCGCTTCGCTACGTTTGATATTGCTCGCTTTGTTTTTTGACTCTATGATGATGTTTGATTATTGATCATCACGGTTTAATACTATGTCAGATATTCAAGAAAAGAAAGATGCAGTTTTAAAGAAGCTCACTAAAGCACAGCAGAAGAAGTTATCTCTACAAGAGCAAATTGAGTATTTGAAAAAAGAACAAGAGCAGATCTTAGAACAGGCAAAACAGAAACAGAATGAGCTTAAACTTAAGCAGCAAAAACTTTTAAGTGAAGCCAAAGCTCAAGAACGGAAAAATGAAACTAGACGGAAAATTTTGCTTGGCGCTTGGGTTTTGAATAAATTTAAGAATGATGAATCTTTTAAACATCAATGGGCTGATTTTGAGCAGTTTTTAAGTGCGGAAAGTAAGACAGAAGAAAATAGACAGAAAGATAAAGAGCTTTTTAATGAT
>NZ_VOZY01000033.1:0-7363 GCF_013419525.1 Acinetobacter sp. YH12076
GAGATCAAGGTGGCTGGTTGGTTCATCCGCTAGAATGCCATGTACTTGTTGGGAAAATGCGGCAGCAATTTTTGCACGAGTTTCCTCTCCGCCACTCATTGTGTCGTTTTGTACATTGGAAACACCAAGGCGAGATAACATTGCCCGGTCTTCGACCGTTTCTATTTCGATTCCGCCCAGTTGGCTGATATGTGCAAAATCACCAAAACGCTGTAATGTCGCTTCGGCTAAAACAATTTCGCCATTAAGTACTTTGAGTAAACTACTCTTTCCTGCTCCGTTATCACCCACAAGACCAATACGGTCATAAGAGTGAATTTCCAATTCATCAATATCCAAAACATCACGCCCAGCATAATCCAAGCGTATGTTTCTCGCTTTAATAATTAAACTCATTTTTATTTACTCCTGTTTAGCTCTTGAAATTTTTTATGCAGCAAACAGGATTTAGGTGAAAACAAAAGCTAGCATCACAGTGTCCTCCCAAAAAAAAAGCTATTCATCCACAGGGTGGACAAATAGCTAGTCAATTAAGTTATAACTGGAAACTATGCACTAAAAGCATACTTATAAATTAAGCATACTTTTACTTTATATATCCGCATATATTCTTAAAGACACAACAAAAGCCCACCATTATAAAATAGTGTCACTATGCAAATAGTTGTGTCTTAACGAATGCGGATAGAATGCATAAACTTACCTAAAAAATAAAATTCAGTTTTATGATAACTTTACTGTTAAAAGAAGTCTAGACAACCTTGTTTTATGCTTGGATATAAGGCTTATTTTAAAATAATAGTAGTGAAGATTTTCTAAAATTAACATAATACACCTTATACGAAATACTGTTTTTTATTCGATATAAATCATAAACTTATACTAAGACGTTCCAGGGTTCAGCGCACTGGAACGGCTTTTTTGTGACTATTCACGTTCCACGCCTATTCTTTGATCAATGTTTCACGGTTTTAATTAAATAAACTGAATAATTCAATCTGCACGATTTAAGCGATTATCTTGAATAAGATCATCCAATTTATCTTCTAAATCTTCAATCTTATATTTGAGCGATAAAATAGAATTTTTTAAACGCTCATTTTCAGGAGCATCAGGATTTTTTAATTGATTAAAAATTTCTAATAATTCGTTGCGATTAGTGCTTAACCTTTCAATGTCACTTTCAATAGCCATTCTTGGTGTCCACAGAGCAAGTAAACTTTGCTCATAGTCTTTGAGTTCTTGATGGCTCATTGCATCTAATTCAGCTCTAGTTTTCATGGTTTAAAATCCGTCTTGCTATGAAGAGCTTTAAAAATCCGCTTTGCTGTTTCCTCTCTTACACTTTTCGGATCTCGTAAGATGCCACTAATCCAAAGGGCAAAACTAGGATAGTCCTGGAAGTTACTTAGGTCTGATAGCTCAGAAAGTTTAGATAAAATAGCACTGTACTTTTTAATTTGAGCATCAGACAGGTTGCAGAATATATCTATTGTTTTTGGATCTCGCTCAGGAGCTATTAATTTTGGCTTAGATTTTTCTTTCACAGTGAACTTAAAGCCGACAACAGAACGTCCTTTTTTAACTGGACTATAGTCAACTGTTACATCGGTAAATTCATTAATTTCATCTAATGAGCTCTTCAAAACTCTTCGTTTTAAGTTCCTCAAATCTCTATAAGATTCTGGTAAACCAAACTCTGTAAACATTTCATCTAGCGTTAATTCAAAGCCATTTTTTGCCTGATTTTTTTTCGCTAAATGGTAAAAGTCTATTGAGTAGTCTTTTTTTAATTTTAGAACTACATCTTTTTTATAACGAGTGTATGGATTGTATTTATCTAAAATTTTCAACATCACCAAAACAATAGATGTAAACCTTAAAGATATCCCTGCATCTTCATAAGTAGCATCAATTACCCAGTTAGAGTAGACCTTTTTCCCCCTATCATTAACGTATGAAAAGGACCGATCTACTAGTTTTTTTGACGCATTTTCAATTTGTTTATAAGCAGAATTGACTTTGATACCACAGTCATCAGCAAATTGTTGAGCAGATATTAAGATTTGATCTTGTTCACTTGCATCGATATTTCTAGCAATCGGAGAAGCCATAATTAAAATTCTTTTTTCATCTACAGACATGCTTTTAAAGCATTCAGTAACTTTGTTTTGAATAGCCATTGTTGTTACTGGATAAGATTTATCATAACTATTTTCTTTATTCATTCAGATATCAAACCTTATAAAAAATGAACATGATTTTTGTACCCTTATGAGAAAACAATGTACACCAATAAACATAAGGGTACAATAATTTATTTGTACCCTTTATCATGCTATTTGTACCCTTTAATCATGCTATTTGTACCCTTTTAAACGATAAAATCATGCTATTTGTACCCTTTATCATGCTATTTGTACCCTTTTAACGCTTGAAACTATTGCTGCATAAGGTTTTCAGAGGGTCTAAAAGCTTTTAAAAGCTTTTTAAAAGAATAAAAGGGAATTTATTTCCAAAGTGAGTTATTAAAACTGCCCTTGGTACTCGCTAAAGCTCGTACTCTATTGAAGCTCGTTTCACTCGCTTCGTGGGGGCAGTTTTTTGCATATATGATCAAGGATTCAAAAAGCAAAACATGAATAATGCATTCGCTATGCTCATGCTTTTTGACGAGCAAAAGCATCAATACTTCGCTCGTAGACACTCGCTAATCACTGTCCTCAGTAATTCAATAAAAAACGGTTTTTCAGAGGGGGAATAAGCAACCTTTCGTTGTGTCGCTCGTAGACACTCGCTAAAAGGCTCTCATTTGCGTTCTAAGCGATTTTATTTTTATCAACTATAGTTTTACTGTATTTCTATCAAAAGTCGCTAAAACCCCCGTTTTTTTGCGCTTAAATGGGATTGCTAAGGCGTGTAGTCATGGTTATTGTCATTTTCTGGCTTTTTAGGCTCATTTCTCTGCTGTTTTTCTTGTTCTTGGCGTCTTAAAAATGCCAAATGTTCTTGTTGCTCTCGTTCTTGTGCATAGCGTTGTTCTTGTTGCTCTCGTTCTTTACGTAACTGCTGTTCTCTAGATTCACGATCTTTTCGGTCGTTTTCGAGCTGTATTGCTATTTTTTGGGAAAACTCTTGCTGCGCTTCGGTCTCAATTTTTTTTGTAAAAGCCGCATGCAATTCTTGGATTTTTAGATCTTCCATTTCTTCTGCATATAGTCGCTTTTGTTTTTCACCATTTTGAGGACTAAAGTATTTATTTCCATAGTTATCTTCTTCAAATATATAACTATTTATGATCTCCAGTCTTTGATCGCGTACATACTCTTGATACTCAGTTTCTCTGCGTGATATTTCAGAAATTTGATGATCTATATTTGAAATTTGATCATTAAGTTTTCGTTGTTTAACAGTGATGTTCGGTTCGTCAAGTTTTGCAAAAGACTTTTTAGGCTGGAGCAGCTGATTTTCTTCTGTCCATTTATTTAAATGATCAGAATATCTCTCTTTTTTTTCTATTTCACTAAGACCAGAAATATGCTTTTGGATGTCTAGTTGGGTGTTGTGTTGGTCGATCAGGTCATTTATTTGATTGATCCATTTTGTTTTAAAAAATAAAGGCTCTTTTTTGCGTAGTTCTGATATTGCAGAACTCATCGTGTCTAATTTTGTTGTTAATTTTGATAATTCTTCATTTTGGAATTCATAAAGTTTCTGAGAAGTTTTTTCTGAATACTCAGCTTGAGAGTATTGAAACTGAAGCTCACTTCGTACTTTTTGAACAAGATCCTCAGATACTTTGATGTTTTCATCCAGTGCGATGACCTTTTTGATTTTTAAATTACGTAGCTTAATTTCATCATTTTTCAGACTAATTTCTGTAAATATCCCTCGTCTCCGGAGGTATGTCGCTTGAGGACCTTCGTGCTGAGTTGCTTCTAGGTCACTTTCCTGGTCTTCATAACTTCTGTGATCGACACGTTCATCAAATCCATTTTGTTCCAGGTGATGATTGCATAACTCTGCAAATGATTCTCTCCAGTGGCTTACAGTTTCTGTGCCATTGTCACGACTGAAGTCCCTATATTTTTTTGCTGAAAAGCCACCCTGCTCATTAATACTTCGGGTTGTGAACATGATGTGTGCATGGTAGTTGCGTTCATCACTTCCACTGTCTGTATGAGGTGCATGAATAGCAGCATCAACGATGACACCGTATTTTTTAACGAGGTTTCGGCAAAGTTCATTGAGCATATTTTCACGCTGTTCAGCGTTTAACTCACTGGGAAATGCAATCTCAAACTCTCTTGCAAGTAATGCATCTTTTCTACGTTCAACCTTTTCGACTTCATTCCAAAGTGTTTGGCGCTTGAGTAACTCAGTATTTGTATTTTCAGGTGCATAGATTTTTGTAAATTCGACACCAGTTTTTCTTGTGTAGTCTTGTTCTTTTCCATAAAAATCGCATACCAATTTTTCACTTGAACGATATGCAGCACAAGCAACGGCCGATCGTCCATTACCTCTACTAATCGTTTTAACTGAAAAATGATATATCGCCATTTTGCTTTTGCTCTTTATTTCGATTTATCGAAATTACCAACATGTATATGTTGGTCAGGGGATTACAAAGGGGATTTACCCCTTGTCGCACCATTGGATGAAATCCAATGGCTAAGTGCGCCCTTCGGGAAAACCACGATAGCATGGGCTGTCTTGAATTTCAATTCAAACAGACCTATGCTTGAGGGGGATTCCTTGAGATGGTGATGGTATGAGTGTTGAAACTTTAGAGCAAAAAATTGCAAAGCAAGAAGAACGATTAAGACAACTAAAAGCACAAAAACAAGCTATTGCTGCTCGTGAAAAAAAGAAAGTTTCTGATCAGCAACGTAAAGATGATACGAGACGTAAAATTCTACTGGGAGCTTGGGCTTTAAATAAATTAAAAAATGATGAATCGTTTAAACAGCAATTAGCCGATTTTGAGCAATTTTTAAATACGGAAAATAAGACCGAAGAAAATAAGCAGAAAGATAAAGATCTTTTTAATGGATTTATTTGGGATAAGACCTAAATTTCGCATAAGAAATTTTATGTTAAATGATTGTTAGAAATGCCCCTTGATCGAGGCATTTTCTATAAAGAATACTAAAAACTAATTAAAGCCAACCAAGTTTCAAAACAAGGCAGTTCTCAGCAATCATATTTTTAAATTATATAACTCCCAACTGAGCTTTTGCTCCAACGATAAGGCTTTCATTTTGAGTTTCTAAGGCAAATAAACCATACATCAAAGGAGAGGCCGCTGCTCTTTCTAAAGTCTGTTCATATAGTTTATTCCAAACTTTACCCCCTAGTTTTTCATACTCGATGATTAGAGTTTTGAGGCTTTCTTCTCCAAACAAAGTTACATGCCCAGCAAAATCAATCGCTGGGTCATCTATATGGGCTGTTGACCAATCAATAACGCCTGAAACAGCTCCATCCTTTGAAGCTAGTACATGCCCAGCATATAAATCGCCATGTATAAATTGGGTGAAATCTGACCATAGAACATCATTATCCAACCATTTTCTGTAGCGGGTTTCCAATTGCTCACTTATACCAATTTCAGATTTTACTAACTGCAAATTGTTTGCTATTTCAGGTCTTAAATCTGAAGGTTTCATAATTTTCAAATCATTTTCCCGAACTTCTTTTTCAGGAATACTATGGATTTCAAATAAGGTTTTTGCCAAAGATGTTATGTATTTCGGGCTATCTTTGTCCATATTCCAAATTATTTCATAGGTTTCAGCATCCAAATTTAAAACAGGATTATCTTTAAGTATGGGATAAGCCACTAATTCTGTAGATGAAATTCTCCAATCAGGAACCTCTACAGAAAGATGTTTTTTTACCAATTCTAAAATGCGTTTTTCTTTCTTGATTTGTTCCCTCATGCCATCACGACGAGGAATACGCAGCAACCATTGTTGCCCCTTTGTATCAAGAGCAAAAACGACCTTAAAATCAATGCCCATTTCATTGAAATTCATTTTGTCCGTAAGCAACAAGCCGTGTGCTTCAGCAAGTGATTGAATATCTTGAATTGTCATTTTTAATTTCCTTTAAAGAGTTCAATAATTAATGTTCGGATTAGATTGGCTATCATTAACAATCTCTCTCAAAAGTCTTGATGATTTTGTGGTCTTTGATCTCGTAGATAATGTCAGCAATATTATCGACCAATTGCTTGTCATGAGATACGAAGATAATAGTTCCTGCATAGGACTTCATCATTGTTTCTAATGCGGCAATACTTTTTAGGTCAAGATAGTTTCCTGGTTCATCCATAAGCAAAATATTATATTTTCCTAAAAGCATTTTGGATAAAAGCAGTTTGATGATTTCACCTCCCGATAAGTCGGATAAGTTTTTTTGAATATCATTCGCTCCGATCCCCATTGAAGCCAATACTGCACGAATTTCCGCAACTGTGTACTCGCACTCTTCCTGCATAAAGGAGAGCACAGATTTATGCGTGTTAAATTTATATCCTGTTTGTGTAAAGTAGCCAATTTCAGCTTTTGGAGATATGGTTAATCCATCAGCACGTTCTGATATCATTTTTAACAAGGACGTTTTCCCTGTTCCATTCGATCCAGTTATAGCGACTTTAGCGCCAAGCGGTATTATAAAGTTAGCGTCATCAAAGATAGTACGGCTACCAAATTTTAAGCTCAGACCATCTGCCGTAATCGGGAACTTATTGTGCAGTTCTAGGGCTGAACTTTGACGAAAACGAATAGAACGCAAATGCTCTGGTGCTTGAATATCTTCTAATGCAGCCAAACGCTTTTCCATACTCTTAGCTGCCTGATACAGTTTTCTTTGCTTGGTGCCAGTCATTTTTGCATGCCCAAGTCGTCCAGCACTTTCGGTAGAGTTTTTGGATTTTTCTCCTTTTTTCTTATTGTCTAATCGATTAGCTTGCTGGCGTTTTTCTTGCACAGCAGATTCTAATCGCTCCCGTTCCTTCATCATCAGCTCATATTCTACGGCTTGGTGTTGTCGCTCTTCTTCTTTTTGACGCAAGTAATCCGAGTAACCACCCCAATATTCCGTAATTTTACCGTCTTTTAACTCCCATATCTTGTCTACAACCATATCAAGAAAATATCGGTCATGACTGATAACAAGTAATGCTCCATCAAATGCTTTAAGTTGACCAATAAGTAGATCTATTCCATTGAGATCAAGGTGGCTGGTTGGTTCATCCGCTAGAATGCCATGTACTTGTTGGGAAAATGCGGCAGCAATTTTTGCACGAGTTTCCTCTCCGCCACTCATTGTGTCGTTTTGTACATTGGAAACACCA
>NZ_VOZY01000034.1:0-6056 GCF_013419525.1 Acinetobacter sp. YH12076
GCTGGGCTAATGCTTTGCTCTCAATGTCAGGAAAATATCACGATAACCAATCCCAGTATGTTTACTACCAATGAACAAAAAACTCAGGATTAACCTGAGTTTCGTATAAGAGATTTTATGTTAAATGACTTAAATTTTTGGAGGAGATAATGATGCCTAATAATGAACATGAACAGGTGCATAGTAAATTAATTCAGATTATGGAAGATACTATTGATATTGCAGATATTTTGAATAGAAAAGATGCAAATAATGAGATGCTGTCTGAACAGTTACACAACCAAATGTTTGAACTAAGCAAAGCTATTCGTGACTTAAAAAAATTAAGTCAAAATTAAAATTATATGAATTAAAAAATGGGAGATTTAAGCTCCCATTTTTATTGTGTTTGTAATTAGATAAATTATGTACCCAAACGCATTAACTTTTCTTGAATTGCATCACTAACAAAGGCATTTAGGGAGTTACTTGATGCTAAAACCGCTTTACGATGTAATTCTGGGCTTATACGGACATTGAATGTGCCCTTGAATGGTTGATCAGGAGTTTTACCTAATTCAGCACATGACTCTAAATAGCCATCTACTGACTCTTGAAAAGCTTGCTCAAGAGCTTTTAATGTTTCCGCTTCATAGGTGACTAGATCGCGAATAAAAGAGAGTTTTCCAAAGAGTTCACCAGTTTCAAGATCAGGCTCAATTGTACCGAGATAGCCTTTGTATTTTAGATAGCTCATAAAAATCCCTCCTGCTTGAGTGCCTGTTTTACAGCTTTTAATGCTCCACCCTTAATTTCATTTTCAGGATGTGGACGGTGCAGTAAAATCATGTGTTCTGTTTTCTCATTAAAAAAACGGACACGAGAGCCTGCCATTTCAAACTTTTCATAGCCGAGTTGGTTGAGTAAAACGACTAAATCTTTATACGGAAACGTATTTTTTGAACTTCCAAATTTTTCCAGTAACTTTTCCGTTTTACCCATAATTTAGTCCTACTGTATTGCTAGTAAGTATAGTTAATTTCAAACAAGTATTGCAACTAAATTTAGTTGCAATACTTGTGATTGCCATTATGTTAAATATAAAGCTTTCAATATTTTTAGATTTTTTATTTAATTGAATAGTAATAATTTTTTAATGATTGAAATGACTACAAATCAAAATTTTGACAATATTCGTAAAGACGCTTCATTTTATTATTTGGATCACATCGAAAGTTCAATGATTCCAAATACTACACTATATGGAATTATTCAAAAATTAAAAAATAAACAACAAGTTAATCTAACTCACAATGAAAAAGGCCATTTAAAACTACTTAATCTTTACACTTTGCATAGCTTTGTTTGCGGCACCATTTCATTTAATCAATATAAAAAAGAGGCTGCCAATAATGAAATAAGAAATAAAATGTTGGCAGAACAGAAAATTCGTCAGGAGCTTTTAGAAAAAAGAGCTATTGAAAGACAAAAACGCCAAGAAAAATTAGTTCAAGAACGAAGAGACAGAGAAAAAACTGAAGATGAACGAAAAAAAGTAGAAGTCGGTAAATCATTACTCTTACAAGCAAAAGTTAGTAAAAATGATTTAGAAACTTTTGAAAATAAACTTCTAAGTTTGTGCAAACAGTACTTTTTCGACCCTTTAAAGTCAGAACTTTTAATACCTAGCCGTTTAAAAGATATTGTAAGAAAATATGAAGAAAAACAAAGCCTAACTAAATTTGAAGAAATATATATTCATGAATATATGCTCAGATCTTTAAATGGTTTTCTGCCAGACTTTCAGAAAAAAATTAGAAATAAAGTTGAATTAGAGAGATTAGCTGAGGAAAAAATTCGTCAAGAGAAATTGAGACAGGAAGCTATTGAAAAACAAAAGTTGCTTGAGTCAGATCCTGTTTATGTTGCAAAGCAAAAAGAAAAAGCATTACTAAAAAAATACGACATTAATGAATATCTATCAGAAGTATTACCTACAGAGCTTTCTGAAATTCTGAATAAGCTAGAAAATGAAACAAGACTGTCTCAAGATGAGGCAGTTTGGTTAAATACAATAGGTAAAAAATTCTTTAGTACCAAAGTTCGTCATAAATTTCATCGATTAGAAGCTAATTATTATTTGCAGGAATATGCAAAGAACACCAAGAACATTTGGAATGCTATTAATGCTAGTAGTCAATTAAGAAAGTGTCAGGAAAGTCTTGAGGCAGAAGAATTTTTAGAAAAAATTTCCACCAATGGTATCAAGGATAAAAAATTATTATCTGCGTATTTCACTACTCTTGGTGGAGTTAGACGTGATCTTCGCAAGGTTAAAGTCGCCATTGATAATGCATCCAAAGCTCATAATTTAACTCCAGATAATTATCGTCCTTGTACTTTATTAGGCGCTATTTATATGGAAACGTATCAATATACACTTGGGCATGAGTGGTATGAAAAAGCTAGTGAACGAGGTGCAACAAATCAATCAATTAATGCTGATCTTAAAAGCATTCTCTCTAAGATGGATAAAGCTAAACGTAATGAAATGATTGAACATTTATTGAAGTTAGATACTCACGCATACTCATGGCTAAAGTCTCTAAAAACAGCCGTATTAAACAAGCCTACAAGTAAACAAAATAAAGTCGAGCAATCAGTAAAAACTCAGAAAAAAGCATCGCCATCACAGCCTAAAAAGAATGCTCAAAATAAGCAGCCTAAAAATTCTGAAAAAAGTTTAAAGGCCCTTTTAGAACAGGGAGCTAAGGCACACAATTTAAACCAGCCAGTGAGCCTATCAAAACCCTCATGCATGAAGCCTAAGAAGAAATAATTTTATTATTGAGTTTTCCTAAAATTAACATAATACACCTTATACGAAATGCTCTTCATTTCTCTTTAAAATTCAGTGTTTTATGTTGATGTAAAAAGCCCAATCCTTCCCGATTGGGCTTTTTACGTGATTTTTATCGTTCCACGCCTATTACTTGATCAATGTTTCACGACTTTGTTCATATCAGTTAAACAATCGTGGTTAATCATAGGGTCTAAAAAAACGGCTCCAAAAGCCTCTTTTCGGTTGCTCCGGTTCAACATGTTCCGGTACTGGAATACGCTTGTTTTCTGCCTGCTCCGGAGTAGTCAATCCGTCATCTTTAGGTTTAGCCAAATTAGGCTCACGATCTGCTTTAGATGCACTTGGTTGTATAGCATCCTCATCAGAAAAAGTAGTCATGTTAGCTTGAGGAGGCTTCATCTCTATGAGTGTAAGCAAGGTATCAATACGAGAATTAGCTTTAGCTTCACGATCTTCCGCTTTTTCTAATTGTTTCTTTAAAAAATCAATCTGATTTTTGAGTTCAACAACTGTATTATCAGTGTATTCAGGTGTATCAGAGTTTTGTCTTATAGATGTATCAAGACGTTTTGTATCTGTTCTACCAAAAGGTTCACCATATACACGAAGTAATTCTGAAAAGTCGATAGAACCATCATGGTCACGACTTAATACACCGTTTTTTATATCTTTATAAAGTGTAGCTCGAGATTTTTTATACAGTGTTGCTGCATCACTAACACTGTATTTTGTACTTGTTTTCATAATGTATTGCTATGTATTTACGATACGTATTAGTGAATACAATAAGTGTATTCACTAATACTCTCAAGGTTTAAAGCCTAAGTTCTTTAAATAAGGTAAAAACTGCTTTTGTTGTTTAGGATCTCTTAGCATATCTTTTATTTTTGAGGCTAGTATTTCATAGCTTTCGCCCTGTAGTGCTAAGTGAGACAGTTCATGCAGTCGAGATAGCTGATTCCCAAACATATTGATTTGAGCATCTGTTAGCTTATAAAAATCCTTCGATATATTTGGATTTTGGTGACTAATACTTTTAGCTTTTTCTTTAAAAGAGAACATGATGTGAGTAACTTTACGGCCTGTTTTTTTCTGCTCATATCTCACGTTTAAAGGACTGTATTCATTTATTTGATCTACAGCAGTATCAATCACTCGTTTTTTGAAGTCGGCAAATAGTGGGTATTTTTTACCTAGTTCTAGCATTGTCCTTAGATTATCTACTGAGATTTCACGTTTACCGATTTGTCTATATTGCACTAGTAGCTCATAAATACGGATACCGTACCCGCTATTGATTCCAGCAATGTCTGATAGTGCGTATTTAGTAAACTCTCGACTTAAGTTAGAAATAAAAGGCAAGATTGGTTTTGAGAAACGGATACCAATAACACTTTGGCTATCTAAAAATTGGATTTCTTGTACCCATCTCATTTTGATAGATTTATCGTCGATACTGAGATTAATTGACCTTTCATAAAGTCTATTAATACCCTCTTTTAAATCTCTGTAAGCTGTTTTTTCATGTACTCCTAAGAGCTGTAATTCTCCAACACTTACAGGATATAACTCATCATCTGTGATGGGTTTATTCTTAGGAATACGTGCTATTGCGGCTAAAACAATACGTTGCTCTACGGCACTCAATTGATATGAAGCTTCTATAACTTGATTTGATTTTACAACTTGATTCTTATCCAAAATAAAACCATTAATTTTTTTAATATATGACAAATATATACTTGTCATAGTTAGTAGTCAATCCGTCATAGTTAAGTAGTCAATCCGTCATAGTTAGTAGTCAATCCGTCATAGTTAGTAGTCAATCCGTCATAGTTAGTCGCTGAAACTATTGATACATAAGGAATACAGGCACCCTAAAAGATTTAAAATAATTAAAATAATTAAAAAAGGTAATTTGAAAAATTGCCCTATGTTTTCGCTTCGCTCAAACTCTATTGAATCTCGCTTTCGCTCGATTCGAGGGGCAATTTTTAGCTAATCTCGTTGTGACTTTAAAAAATCAAAAGCAACTCGGAATTCGCTACGCTCATGAGTTTTTTATGCTCGCTTCGCTCGAACGAGCAGCCAATATTAATTGTTCGCACCCATTCGGGATGCTCTGAAATCAAAGTGATTAATGGATAGGGAGCCTGTAATCAGAGAAAAAGCGAGACGAAATTTTGATTAATCTTAATCACTCGTAGACACTCGTTCGGGTTTTTTCTATATCAGTCTAAGATGGAAAACTGCTTTCTGAAATTTGTTATTTGTTTTACAGATTTTTTAGCCTAGTTGCATTTCTCATTCTAAATAAGCCTATTTTGCGTTTATTGGCCTTTTTAGCCCTGTTTACATAGATTTCCCTCTTTTTCGAAGAAATGCGCTTCAGTGCGATTCTAGGCAGTTTTATAGCGATGTAGAAAATTCTTCGATTCTAATTTAGAGCGATAGCCTTGTTTTGATGTTTTTGAATTTTTCATTTCTGGTCAGCAGATCAGAATGCACGCTTCCGCGTTTCTCTTTGAAGAAACAAAATTTAGATGTTTACCAAGCATTCACTGTACGTCAATTTAGCCAGTTAAACCGTTTATGATCTCGGCACATGCCGAATATTTTTGTCACACACCACGCATCTATCGATGACAACCCTCAAACCCTTACAGGATAAGGCATACACAGATTTTTAACAGGTAAAAAAAACGGGGCTGAAAAAAAGCGAAATATGAGTGTATCTATTTGAAAAAAAAGGAAAAACATCAGCCCATTAAGAAGGGCTGAAAAATGTGAGAAAACATGAATAAGTATTTGTTTTATAAAATGAAAATTAGGGGCTATGGATAAATATAGACCATAGCCCCGTTTTTTAGAAAAAAATTAAATAAGCAATTGATATATATTAACAAATAAAGGGGCGCTGATTTTTTTTACATTATTGCTTGTAAAGCGAATATTAGTAGTGTGCAAAATTAAAAAAACTCAGTATACATAACGAAATTTTTTAAAGAGAATTAAGTGATGGACAATATTATTCAGCTTTCTAAACCATGTACGCTTTGTGGAAATAGGCAGAATGTTCAGCTATTTGCTGGGCTAATGCTTTGCTCTCAATGTCAGGAAAATATCACGATAACCAATCCCAGTATGTTTACTACCAATGAACAAAAAACTCAGGATTAACCTGAGTTTCGTATAAGAGATTTTATGTTAAATG
>NZ_VOZY01000035.1:0-5560 GCF_013419525.1 Acinetobacter sp. YH12076
TTTTTGGTGTTTTCAGGCGCATAGATATTTTTAAATTCTATGCCTGTTTTCTTCGTGTAATCCTGCTCTTTTCCATAGCGTTCATCTTTCAATTTTTCCCCTGATCTATATGCAGCACACGCAACAGCACTTCGACCATCTGATCGACTAATATTTTTTACTGAAAAGTGAAAAATAGCCACGATGTAAAGTCCCATTGACAAGTGTTTTTAAAAAAAAATTGAAAATTTTTTTTCGGGGTTAAGGGGTGTCCCCTTACGCACTCCAAACTTTAGTTTGGGAAAGTGCGCCCTTCGGGAAAACCCACAACAATCATATAGCAACTTGAAAGCAATGTTCAAGTGCGCTTATGATTTAGGGGGATTTCCTCTATTTGAAAGGTATGTTAAAGATGAAAATTGAGTCATTGGAACAACAAATTTCTAAGCAACAAGAGCGGTTAAAACAGTTAAAAGCTCAAAAACAAGCTGCTGTAGCTCGTGAACGTTCTAAGCAAAAAGAGTTAGAACGAAAGAATGATACAAGACGTAAGATTTTAATCGGCTCTTGTATGTTAAAAATCGTCGAAAATGACACTGTTGCTCATGAAAAGTTAATGGCTCAACTCGATAAATACTTAACCGAAAATCGAGATAGAGAATTATTTAATCTTCCATTAAAGGAGTGAGTGATGCCTGATTTAATTCAGTTAGAATATCTACAAGAAAAATTACAGCAGCTTTTAGCGGAATCATTATTTGCAATTTATCTTTATGGTTCAGCTGTTGACGGTGGTTTAGGGCCAGAAAGTGATCTTGATGTACTGGTCGTGGTCACTCAACCATTAACTTCTGCTTTACGTGAGCAGCTTGCACAAGAATTACTAAAAATTTCACAGCCTGTTGGGGAATTACAAAGGCCATTAGAAGTTACTATTTTATTAAAAGATGAGATTCAGTCTGGAATTTATCCTTTAAGTTATGAAATGCAATTTGGTGAATGGCTGCGTGAAGAGCTTAAAGAAGGTGGAATATTGAGCTCACAGAAAGACCCAGATATTAGTATATTGCTTAGAAAAGCGAGATCTCATCATACAGTTTTATTTGGGCCAGCTTTAAACCAATGGGCACCTGAAATTTCTGATCAAGAACTATGGCAAGCAATGTCTGACACTTATCCCGAAATTGTAGCGCATTGGGATGAGGATGCAGATGAAAGAAACCAGATTTTAGCTTTATGCCGGATCTATTTTAGTTTAGTGATGAAGGATATTGCTTCAAAAGACAATGCTGCACGATGGGTTATGTCTCAGCTTTCTGATGAGCAGAAATTCGTATTGCAGCGACTTATACAGGAATATAGAGGGGAAATCGGCAAACAAAATTGGCAAGAGGAGCATTATGCTTTGCAGCCTATTGTCAATTTTTTGAGTTCAAAAATTGAAGAGCAGTTTGAGCAGAAAAGAAATCTGATCACATAATAATTTTTTGATTCTGGCTTTATGTCATGGCTTTTGATGAACTCAGCAACGTTCGCTGAAGCGATTGTAAATAGCTTCAGGCAGGCTGCATCTACCGCCAGTGGCTACAGTCTGCTTACACCCTCAGATTTTTTTGTGAACGGCTGGAAGATCGTCCAAGAGATTTTAAACTCGGTAAGTGCTTGGTCGCCTATTGATTCATTGGGGATGCTGATTGCTTCAATCATTATCATGATTGCATTTGCCTTGATTTGTGCGTTCTTGGTTTTGGCGTTGGTTGAAATGTATATCGTGGTGTCAGCTAGTGTCTTAATGATGGGGTTTGCAGGTTCGCAATGGACGAAAGACTATGCCTTGAAAACTATTCAATATGCTGTTTCAGTCGGTGCAAAAATATTTATCTTACAATTGATTGCAGGTCTTGGACTTACTTTTATCCAAGAGTGGGCTACGGGCTTTAATGTTGAAGACAATGTAAGTTTGGTCGGTATGATTGGCTGTAGTGTGGTACTGCTGGCATTAACCAAAATTGTGCCTGATATGCTCCAAGGTGTGATTAACGGTTCATCTATTGGAAGTGGTGCTGCTTTAACTTCTGCCCTACGTGCTGTGGCTGCTGCGACAGCTGGCGCTGCTGCTGGTGCAGCTGGTGCGTCTATGGCTACAAAAGGCGCTGGAGCGTTGGCAAGTGAACAGCTTAAAACGGCTCAAGCAACTGGCACAGGCCCATCGAGTGCAATGGGTAAAGCTGGTTTTATGGCTGGTAATATGGCCATGAATATGAGTTCTGCTTTAAAAAGTGACCTTGGTAGTCGTTTAAGTGGTTCTACGACTGGTGGACGTATGGCTGGCTCGATGATGAATAAAGCAAACGAGCTACGGTCAAAACGATCTAAAAGCAATCAGGATGAAAACACTATCTCATAGGGCGAGACAGATTTTTTCTGATTATTCGCATTTGTTTAGTTGTTGTTTTATACGCTCAATCCTTGTAATAAGACCATCCACACAACTTTGATGACGTTCATAAAGTGGGTGGTCTTTATTCTGCCAGTTATCCAATATTTCTTTGGCTTCGATGTACTCTTGTTCTAGTTTGTATAGTTGACCTTTCAGTCCAAAATTATCTTTATTCCAGATAGCTAATAGCTCGGTTTCACTTAGTTTTGATAAATCAGTCATTAGTAATACTCCCATTTAACCTTTAAAATCTGTTTCTGTTCGCAATGCCTTGAATATGCGTTTTGCCGTTTCTTCTCGCACACTGGACGGGTCACGTAAAATATTGGCAATCCATATTGCAAATGCTTGATAGTCCTTATTCCCTGCTAGGTCGCTGATACTGTGGACTTTAGACAATACTGAGCTATAAGTATTTATCTGACTGTCTGACAAGTTGCAGAACATATCAACCGTGCTTGGATCTCGTTCATGGTTGATTGTTTTAGGCTTGGATTTCTGTTTAAAGCTGAATGAAAACCCAATGATTGAACGTCCTCGCTTATGTTGCTCGTATTCTGCCTTAATGTCGGTATGGTCGTTAATTTGTTGAATAGCAGGCTCTAATACTCGTCTTTTAAACGATTCCATCCGTTGATGCTCTGTGTCCAATACACCAAGTCTTGACCTCAATTCCTTAGTTTCAAGCATTGATACTTTCCCAGTGCTACGCCATGCAATTAGTAGTTCATATAAACGTATGGCATAGGCACTCGTTAGGCTACTTACCTGCTCCAGTTCATAACTGGTGAAATGCTTCTCTAGGTTGGTGATCAGTGGCACAACATCATCTGAAAACCTGATACGGACAAGGGCTTCATTTTCAACATAGGACACACGCTGTACCCATCGGCTCATAACATTCTCAAGATTGCCTTTAGCCGTTAATTTTTGGTAACTAAAGCGACGCTCAAACAAGTTTTTGCAAGCATCCTTTAAGACTTTGTAGGCGGTGTTTCTATGGACATTGAAATGGTTAATGTAGCTTTCTGCATGGATAGTTAAATCACGGTCACTAGGGATATTAGACTCCCTCGCCTCCAGTATTGCTAAAAGGATTAGGCGTTGTTCTGCAAGGTCTAAATTATAACTGGCATTGATCAGCGCATTATCCTTAACGACTAGGTCTTTTTTCATACATAGCAACTTATTCGAATTTTGTTGTTATAGCAACATTATATAACAATGTTGTAATATGCAAGATAAACGTTGCTATATTGCAAGATAAACGTTGCTATATTGCAAGATAAACGTTGCTATATTGCAAGATAAACGTTGCTATATAAAGTCTGAAACCATTGCTATATAAGGATTTCAGTCACCCTAAAAATTAAAAAAAATAAAAAAATTAAAAAAGAGGGGAGGGGTCAAAATTGCCCTATGTACTCGCTAAAGCTCGTACTTTATTGAAGCTCGCAAGCTCGCTTCGAGGGGCAATTTTTCGGTTAATCCTGTTTGTGAAATCTAAAAGCAAAAGCAACTATGAATTCGCTTCGCTCATAAGGCTTTATGCTCGCTTCGCTCGGTCTAGGTGCAGATTTCAACATGAAAATATAGATTTTCTAGGGTTCAAGTCATTTAAAAGCGGTTTTTCAGAGGGTCGAGGGTCGAATATTGCTAGTTCGCTCGTAGACACTCGCTCTGTAAAACCATGTATTGTTTAGATAATTTTAATAAACACCAAAAAGAATAGGTATATCTATGGTGCAAAATCATATATTTTGCACCATAGATATACCTATCTTGAACGTGGTCTATTCCGCTTTTCGGCTTCAAGCATCTTGTTGGCTTCTTCATGCTTACCTTGTTCACGCAAGGCTTTACGTGCAAAAAATGCCTGTTTTTCTTGTTCTTGTATGGCTTTGGCTTCTTGTTTTCGTTTTTCCTGTTCGGCTAACTTCCGTTGTTGTTCTCGCTCAAGATAATTTCTTGCTCGGTCATATTTAGCTTTTAGGTTTGGATTAGCCTTGTTTACAGTCAGTTTTGCCCGATCTGTATAGCGTTCAGGCTCAAATCGAGGGGAGTTATTCCTCAATTCTCGTTCTTGTTCTTCCAGCTGGTTCAACTGCTTCTGAATTTCAGCATTTGCTGTATCCCATTTTCCGCCAAAAAACAGGGGTCTTTTTCCTAGTTCTTCTTTTTGGTGTTTAATATCGCTTTTAGATAGCTCTATTTGCTCCAAAACAGCGTTTATTTGCTCGATTTCTGTTTTTTGGATAGATGACGCTATGTTTTTCGCTTCTGTGGCTATAGCGTCGTTATATTGCGAAATAACGCTATATGCAATTTTGGTTAATTCTTCAGGGGAACGTTGTTCCTGGTCTTTTTCTTTTTGGCGTTGTTCCTGGTCTAAATTTTCCCTGGTCTGTTCCAAGTCATGAACAAGGCGTTCTGTGGCTAAAATTTCTTGCTCAAGTCCTTTAATTAATTGGCGTTCTGTATTTCTAGCCTTAATCGCATCGTTACTTAAACTGATTTCAGTGTCCTTGCCCTGTCTGCGAAGTTGGGTAATTGTAGAACCCTCATGCTGTGTGGCTTCTAAATCTAAACCTTGCTCTTTGTAGCTGCGGTGATCGACACGCTCATGGCTGCCAACCTGTTCAAGAAATTGATTGCAGAGTTCCGCAAACTGTTGTCTCCAGTGTTCGACTTCTTGTTTGCCGTTGTCGTTAAATTCTCTCGTTTTTTTATCAAGGTCGCCTTGTTGGTTAATGCTGCGTGTAGTGAGCATGATGTGGGCGTGATAGTTGCGGTCATCACTTCCGCCTGCGGTATGTGGGGCATGAATGACTGCATCAACAACGACCTTATGACGTTCTACAATTTTTCCGCATAGCTCATTGAGCATCTTCTCTCGTTGTTCTTGGTTTAATTCACAAGGAAATGCAACTTCAAATTCTCTTGATAATTGAGAGTTTTTTCTAGTTTCAATGGTTTCGACCGTATTCCAAAGCGTTTCCCGATCTAATAATTCTTTTTTGGTGTTTTCAGGCGCATAGATATTTTTAAATTCTATGCCTGTTTTCTTCGTGTAATCCTGCTCTTTTCCATAGCGTTCATCTTTCAATTTTTCCCCTGATCTATATGCAGCACACGCAACAG
>NZ_VOZY01000036.1:0-5349 GCF_013419525.1 Acinetobacter sp. YH12076
ATCATTAAGAGATTATGAAGAACAACTTGTGTGGATTTTTACTGATTGATCGATCGAAATTATTTTCATTGATTGATGGTAGAAATTACTCGAAGTTTATTTGAGCAAATTTTTGTCAGTAATTGATGAGCCAAGATTGGTACACTATATGTACTATTGATTTTAAACTGAAGAGTTTGATCATGGCTCAGATTGAACGCTGGCGGCAGGCTTAACACATGCAAGTCGAGCGGGAATAGGTAGCTTGCTACCGATTTCTAGCGGCGGACGGGTGAGTAATGCTTAGGAATCTGCCTATTAGTGGGGGACAACATTTCGAAAGGGATGCTAATACCGCATACGTCCTACGGGAGAAAGCAGGGGATCTTCGGACCTTGCGCTAATAGATGAGCCTAAGTCGGATTAGCTAGTTGGTGGGGTAAAGGCCTACCAAGGCGACGATCTGTAGCGGGTCTGAGAGGATGATCCGCCACACTGGGACTGAGACACGGCCCAGACTCCTACGGGAGGCAGCAGTGGGGAATATTGGACAATGGGGGGAACCCTGATCCAGCCATGCCGCGTGTGTGAAGAAGGCCTTTTGGTTGTAAAGCACTTTAAGCGAGGAGGAGGCTACTTTGGTTAATACCCAGAGATAGTGGACGTTACTCGCAGAATAAGCACCGGCTAACTCTGTGCCAGCAGCCGCGGTAATACAGAGGGTGCGAGCGTTAATCGGATTTACTGGGCGTAAAGCGTGCGTAGGCGGCTTTTTAAGTCGGATGTGAAATCCCCGAGCTTAACTTGGGAATTGCATTCGATACTGGGAAGCTAGAGTATGGGAGAGGATGGTAGAATTCCAGGTGTAGCGGTGAAATGCGTAGAGATCTGGAGGAATACCGATGGCGAAGGCAGCCATCTGGCCTAATACTGACGCTGAGGCACGAAAGCATGGGGAGCAAACAGGATTAGATACCCTGGTAGTCCATGCCGTAAACGATGTCTACTAGCCGTTGGGGCCTTTGAGGCTTTAGTGGCGCAGCTAACGCGATAAGTAGACCGCCTGGGGAGTACGGTCGCAAGACTAAAACTCAAATGAATTGACGGGGGCCCGCACAAGCGGTGGAGCATGTGGTTTAATTCGATGCAACGCGAAGAACCTTACCTGGTCTTGACATAGTAAGAACTTTCCAGAGATGGATTGGTGCCTTCGGGAACTTACATACAGGTGCTGCATGGCTGTCGTCAGCTCGTGTCGTGAGATGTTGGGTTAAGTCCCGCAACGAGCGCAACCCTTTTCCTTATTTGCCATCGGGTTAAGCCGGGAACTTTAAGGATACTGCCAGTGACAAACTGGAGGAAGGCGGGGACGACGTCAAGTCATCATGGCCCTTACGACCAGGGCTACACACGTGCTACAATGGTCGGTACAAAGGGTTGCTACTCCGCGAGGAGATGCTAATCTCAAAAAGCCGATCGTAGTCCGGATTGGAGTCTGCAACTCGACTCCATGAAGTCGGAATCGCTAGTAATCGCGGATCAGAATGCCGCGGTGAATACGTTCCCGGGCCTTGTACACACCGCCCGTCACACCATGGGAGTTTGTTGCACCAGAAGTAGGTAGTCTAACCGTAAGGAGGACGCTTACCACGGTGTGGCCGATGACTGGGGTGAAGTCGTAACAAGGTAGCCGTAGGGGAACCTGCGGCTGGATCACCTCCTTAACGAAAGATTGACGATTGGTAAGAATCCACAACAAGTTGTTCTTCATGACGATGTATCTGAGGGTCTGTAGCTCAGTTGGTTAGAGCACACGCTTGATAAGCGTGGGGTCACAAGTTCAAGTCTTGTCAGACCCACCACTACTGACGAAGTACGGAAAATCAGAGACATTGACTTATTGATAAGCTGGGGACTTAGCTTAGTTGGTAGAGCGCCTGCTTTGCACGCAGGAGGTCAGGAGTTCGACTCTCCTAGTCTCCACCATACATTCCTTCGGAATGTATAAAGAACGAAGCTAAAATAAACAATCAAACGATTGTTAGCTTAGTCCTTAAGCGATCAAGTGTTTAGGTTATAGAGCTTAGCAACAAAGTGGCGTATGATTCGCTTCATTGTTATTAAGCTCTGTGATTTATCACAGTTTCCTGACCTGACGAAGGCTGGAAAAATCATTAACAGAATATATTTGAGTTGAAATAATTTGTTCATACTCGTTTGATTTAACCTAACAAGCAATTGTGAAAGTTGAATGAAATGAGTTACTAGCGAAATTAACTGAATCAAGCGTTTTGGTATATGAATCTAATTGAAGCTGTACAGTGATTAAATTCACGAAGCTCTAAACTGTAACGTTGGTTGATCTACTTGTAGGATCAAACGACTGTTTGGGGTTGTATAGTCAAGTAATTAAGTGCATGTGGTGGATGCCTTGGCAGTCAGAGGCGATGAAAGACGTAATAGCCTGCGATAAGCTCCGGGGAGGCGGCAAATATCCTGTGATCCGGAGATTTCTGAATGGGGAAACCCACCCGCTATAAGGCGGGTATCATAAACTGAATACATAGGTTTATGAGGCGAACGAGGGGAAGTGAAACATCTCAGTACCCTTAGGAAAAGAAATCAATTGAGATTCCCTCAGTAGCGGCGAGCGAACGGGGAAAAGCCCATTAAGTTATCTAAGCTTTAGTGGAACGCTCTGGGAAGTGCGACCATAGTAGGTGATAGTCCTGTACACGAAAGGGCTTAGATAATGATGTCGAGTAGGGCGAGGCACGTGAAACCTTGTCTGAATATGGGGGGACCATCCTCCAAGGCTAAATACTCCTGACTGACCGATAGTGAACCAGTACCGTGAGGGAAAGGCGAAAAGAACCCCTGTGAGGGGAGTGAAATAGATCCTGAAACCGCATGCATACAAGCAGTGGGAGCCGACTTGTTCGGTGACTGCGTACCTTTTGTATAATGGGTCAGCGACTTACATTCAGTAGCAAGGTTAACCGATTAGGGGAGCCGTAGAGAAATCGAGTCTTAATAGGGCGTTTAGTTGCTGGGTGTAGACCCGAAACCGGGTGATCTATCCATGAGCAGGTTGAAGGTTGGGTAACACTAACTGGAGGACCGAACCCACTGTCGTTGAAAAGCCAGGGGATGACTTGTGGATAGGGGTGAAAGGCTAATCAAACTCGGTGATAGCTGGTTCTCCCCGAAAGCTATTTAGGTAGCGCCTCGGACGAATACCATTGGGGGTAGAGCACTGTTTCGGCTAGGGGGTCATCCCGACTTACCAAACCGATGCAAACTCCGAATACCAATGAGTACTATCCGGGAGACAGACTGCGGGTGCTAACGTCCGTAGTCAAGAGGAAAACAATCCAGACCGCCAGCTAAGGCCCCAAAATTATAGTTAAGTGGGAAACGATGTGGGAAGGCATAGACAGCTAGGAGGTTGGCTTAGAAGCAGCCACCCTTTAAAGAAAGCGTAATAGCTCACTAGTCGAGTCGGCCTGCGCGGAAGATGTAACGGGGCTAAAACTATATGCCGAAGCTGCGGATTTACACATTAGTGTAAGTGGTAGGGGAGCGTTCTGTAAGCCGATGAAGGTGGATTGAGAAGTCTGCTGGAGGTATCAGAAGTGCGAATGCTGACGTGAGTAACGACAAAACGGGTGAAAAACCCGTTCGCTGAAAGACCAAGGGTTCCAGTCCAACGTTAATCGGGGCTGGGTGAGTCGACCCCTAAGGCGAGGCCGAGAGGCGTAGTCGATGGGAAATTGGTTAATATTCCAATACTTCAGTGTAATGCGATGAGAGGACGGAGAAGGTTAAGTCAGCCTGGCGTTGGTTGTCCAGGTGAAAGGAAGTAGGCATGTATCTTAGGCAAATCCGGGGTACTCTATGCTGAGATCTGACAGCAAGCTGTACTTGTACAGTGAAGTGGCTGATACCATACTTCCAGGAAAAGTCTCTAAGCTTCAGTTACACTGGAATCGTACCCGAAACCGACACAGGTGGTCAGGTCGAGTAGACCAAAGCGCTTGAGAGAACTCTGCTGAAGGAACTAGGCAAAATGGTACCGTAACTTCGGGAGAAGGTACGCTGCTTTTGGTGATGGAACTTGCTTCCTGAGCTGAGAGCAGCCACAGAAACCAGGCCCCTGCAACTGTTTATTAAAAACATAGCACTCTGCAAACACGAAAGTGGACGTATAGGGTGTGATGCCTGCCCGGTGCTGGAAGGTTAATTGATGGGGTTAGCGTAAGCGAAGCTCTTGATCGAAGCCCCAGTAAACGGCGGCCGTAACTATAACGGTCCTAAGGTAGCGAAATTCCTTGTCGGGTAAGTTCCGACCTGCACGAATGGCATAATGATGGGGGCGCTGTCTCCAGCAGAGGCTCAGTGAAATCGAAATCGCCGTGAAGATGCGGTGTACCCGCGGCTAGACGGAAAGACCCCGTGAACCTTTACTGCAGCTTGACATTGAACTTTGATCTTACTTGTGTAGGATAGGTGGGAGGCTTTGAAACCGAGACGCTAGTTTCGGTGGAGCCAATCTTGAAATACCACCCTGGTAATATTGAGGTTCTAACTCTGCTCCATGATCTGGAGCGAGGACCATGTCTGGTGGGTAGTTTGACTGGGGCGGTCTCCTCCTAAAGAGTAACGGAGGAGTACGAAGGTGCGCTCAGCGTGGTCGGAAATCACGCGTAGAGTATAAAGGCAAAAGCGCGCTTAACTGCGAGACCCACAAGTCGAGCAGGTACGAAAGTAGGTCTTAGTGATCCGGTGGTTCTGTATGGAAGGGCCATCGCTCAACGGATAAAAGGTACTCTGGGGATAACAGGCTGATACCGCCCAAGAGTTCATATCGACGGCGGTGTTTGGCACCTCGATGTCGGCTCATCTCATCCTGGGGCTGAAGCAGGTCCCAAGGGTATGGCTGTTCGCCATTTAAAGAGGTACGCGAGCTGGGTTTAGAACGTCGTGAGACAGTTCGGTCCCTATCTACCGTGGGCGCTGGAAATTTGAGAGGATCTGCTCCTAGTACGAGAGGACCAGAGTGGACGAACCTCTGGTGTACCGGTTGTGACGCCAGTCGCATCGCCGGGTAGCTATGTTCGGAAGGGATAACCGCTGAAAGCATCTAAGCGGGAAGCCTACCTCAAGATAAGATTTCCCTTGGACTTTATGTCCACTAAAGAGCCGTTGAAGACTACGACGTTGATAGGTTGGATGTGGAAGTGCGGTGACGCATGAAGCTGACCAATACTAATTGCTCGTGAGGCTTGACTATACAACACCCAAGCAGTTGTATATATAGCATCAATTGATTCACATATAATCAATCAAACTTGATTTAGTTGAAAAGCT
>NZ_VOZY01000037.1:0-1964 GCF_013419525.1 Acinetobacter sp. YH12076
TATCCGCCCAAAAACGTGCCATTCATGTGCAATTTTCCAACCCTGCGTTGAATGAAGAGCTTTTTATTCAACGTATTGATGGGGAGCATGTCTTAAACCAAGGCGTGCAAGCGACTTTGATTTGCCTATCTACTAATGCACTTATTCCACTAAAACAATTTATTGGCTCACAGGTCGCGGTTGATCAAGTGACCGATCAGGGCGAACTCTTCCGTACCACGGGTATTATTACCGAAGCCACCCAAGGGCAGAGTGACGGTTCACTCACGCTGTATAAACTCACTTTAGAAGATGCAACATCGCTGTGGCATAAGCGCCGCAACAGCCGTGTGTTTATGAACAAATCGGTGCGCGATGTCAGTGAAACTCTCTTTAAAGAATGGCAAAGCAAAAGTCCGCTCTTTGCTGCCAGTCTAATGCTTGATCTAAGCGGTTTAAGCCAAAACTATGACGTTCGACCTTTCATCATGCAGTCGAATGAAAGCGATTATGACTTTTTAACGCGACTTTGGCGCAGTGAAGGCATTAACTGGCTCATCGATGAAGCGCAGCTGAAAGTGCCGCATTCTTCAGCGCCAATTGAAAAACAAAAACTCCGCCTGATTGATGACAATAGCCAATATCAAGCACTCAGCCGTCGTAGCATCCGCTTTCATCGTTCTAGTGCCACAGAAAAACAAGACAGCATCACCAGCTTGATCGGTGAGCGTAGCATTCAACCGACTGCGGTCCATGTGCAGCGCTGGCAAGCCGATGGACTCAGCCAAGAAGAAGGCGCAGGTTCTGTTCAAAGCAAACATCAGCATAGCCAAAGCCAAGACAATGCCAGCTTAAGTTTGGAGCAAGCATGGCATATCAGCCCTGCATGGATGCAAGACTTAAACGGTGAGGATCAAGCTACCGCTTCATCCAACAGCCAAATTGAAAAATTGAATCAAAACCTAACGCGCTATCACGAGCTACAATCGAAAAAATTCAATGCACAATCGACCGTGCGTGATACACAAGTCGGTTATTGGTTTGAATTGAATGAACACCCAGAAATCGATCAACACAGTGGTGCAGACAAACAATTTTTAATCACAGAAAAGAAATTCTATAACCAAAATAACTTACCCAAAGATCTCACTGAACAGGTCAATCAACTGATTGAACAAAGCCAGTGGAATATTAAACCCATCCATGAACAGGCCGAGCGTCAGGCCAATCAGCTCACATTGCAACGCCGCAATATTGCGACGGTTCCTGAATATAACCCACTCGAACACCGTCCAAGCACCCATCCGCAACGGGCTAAAGTTGTCGGGCCAAGTGGTGAAGAAATACATGTCGATGAATGGGGGCGTATCAAAGTCCGCTTTTTATTTACCCGTGGAGATGACCACAGCCATGATGGCGGTGCAGGCAGTAATGACAATGACACAGATTCTGCATGGGTAGATGTGCTTACACCATGGGCAGGTGAAGGTTATGGCGCACGCTTCTTGCCACGCATTAATGAAATCGTGGTCATCGATTTCTTTGACGGCAATATCGACCGACCATTTGTGGTGGGGCGCATACATGAAGCACAGCGCAGTCCAACCCAATTTGATGGTAAAGGCAAACTACCTGACACCAAAAAATTGGCTGGAATAAAAAGTAAGGAAGTCCAAGGTGAAGGTTTTGGACAACTGCGCTTTGATGACACGACTGGACAAATCTCAACACAATTACAAAGTACCCATGGTGCCACCCAGCTCAACCTCGGTAACCTCAGTCATCCCAAAGAAACCGCAGAAAGTGCAGGGCGAGGTGAAGGCTTTGAACTGAGAACAGACCAATGGGGCGCAGTACGTGCAGGACAGGGGCTACTTGTCAGCACACACCCACAACAACAAGCAGCGGCAATGCACCTCGATGCACAAGCGGCGAAAGATCAAATCGAAGCCAACTTAAACAGCAGTAAAGCCTTAAGTGAAGTG
>NZ_VOZY01000038.1:0-1660 GCF_013419525.1 Acinetobacter sp. YH12076
AGTACCAGCGTACGGCCCACAGAATGATGTCACGCTGAAAATGCCGGCCTTTGAATGGGTTCATGTGCAGCTCCATCAGCAAAAGGGGATGATAAGTTTATCACCACCGACTATTTGCAACAGTGCCGATAAAAATATATCATCATGAACAATAAAACTGTCTGCTTACATAAACAGTAATACAAGGGGTGTTATGAGCCATATTCAACGGGAAACGTCTTGCTCGAGGCCGCGATTAAATTCCAACCTGGATGCTGATTTATATGGGTATAGATGGGCTCGCGATAATGTCGGGCAATCAGGTGCGACAATCTATCGATTGTATGGGAAGCCCGATGCGCCAGAGTTGTTTCTGAAACATGGCAAAGGTAGCGTTGCCAATGATGTTACAGATGAGATGGTCAGACTAAACTGGCTGACGGCATTTATGCCTCTTCCGACCATCAAGCATTTTATCCGTACTCCTGATGATGCATGGTTACTCACCACTGCGATCCCCGGGAAAACAGCATTCCAGGTATTAGAAGAATATCCTGATTCAGGTGAAAATATTGTTGATGCGCTGGCAGCGTTCCTGCGCCGGTTGCATTCGATTCCTGTTTGTAATTGTCCTTTTAACAGCGATCGCGCATTTCGTCTCGCTCAGGCGCAATCACGAATGAATAACGGTTTGGTTGATGCGAGTGATTTTGATGACGAGCGTAATGGCTGGCCTGTTGAACAAGTCTGGAAAGAAATGCATAAGCTTTTGCCATTCTCACCGGATTCAGTCGTCACTCATGGTGATTTCTCACTTGATAACCTTATTTTTGACGAGGGGAAATTAATAGGTTGTATTGATGTTGGACGAGTCGGAATCGCAGACCGATACCAGGATCTTGCCATCCTATGGAACTGCCTCGGTGAGTTTTCTCCTTCATTACAGAAACGGCTTTTTCAAAAATATGGTATTGATAATCCTGATATGAATAAATTGCAGTTTCATTTGATGCTCGATGAGTTTTTCTAATCAGAATTGGTTAATTGGTTGTAACACTGGCAGAGCATTACGCTGACTTGACGGGACGGCGCTTCCCTACCCTCATGGCCGCCTCCCAGGAATCGACCCAGGTGCTTATCGTGGACATAATCCTTTACTCATAAATTTATCTTATTCCATTATTGTACCTGTCACGCAAAACTTGCAGAAAAGCCATAAACGCAGGAGAATCCTGTCGGCGGTGAGGATAATAAATATGGTAGCCGTCAAAATATGGACACCACTCGGTCAGAACAGCAATCAGCTTGCCGCTTTTGATATATCCATCTGCAACATACTCGGGAATATAGGCAATCCCCAGCCCGTCTAATGCTGCATCGAGCTGATGAATCGTGCTGTTCGCAATATATTGCCCTTTGACTTTCAGACTGAATTTCTGAGCATCTTTCTCGAATTCCCAGGCGTACAATCCACTCGTATCAGAATAGCGGACGTTAATGCAGTTGTGGTTCAAAAGATCCTGCGGCTTCCTGGGCTTAGCATAACGCTTAAAATGGCACTGTTGCAAAGTTAGCGATGAGGCAGCCTTTTGTCTTATTCAAAGGCCTTACATTTCAAAAACTCTGCTTACCAGGCGCATTTCGCCCAGGGGATCACCATAATAAAATGCTGAGGCCTGGC
>NZ_VOZY01000039.1:0-1646 GCF_013419525.1 Acinetobacter sp. YH12076
AGCAAGAGTGAACCACCTGATCCCTTCCCGAACTCAGAAGTGAAACCTCTTAGCGCTGATGGTAGTGTGGGGTTACCCATGTGAGAGTAAGTCATCGCCAGCTCATTATTCGAAACACCCCCTGATACGTCAGGGGGTGTTTTTTTATGCGGGGAGAAAAGGGGCGAAGAAAACAAAGAATTCTTCATTCATTTTTATGTGATTTTTAAATTAAAGGCTGAAAGGCGTATACTATCCGTGTCATTGATGGAAAGCTCATGTCTGATTTAGCTTCAAACGCTCATTATATTGAATACGGCACACGACCATTTCTTGCCATTTTATTTTCTTTATTTTTAGCAGGCTTCGCAATTTTTTCATCGTTGTATTGTGTGCAACCGATGATGCCAATTTTTGCGGATTTCTTTCATGTCAGTCCGACACATAGCAGTTTCCCTTTATCTTTTTCTACTATTGCTTTAGCAATAGGACTACTTTTCACCGGTTTGATTTCAGATCGATTCGGTCGTAAGCCTGTGATGGTCATCGCTTTATTTTTGGCAGCATCACTTTCAATTATCAGTTCTATATTTCCCCTTTGGGAAATATTTTTACTGAATCGCGTGCTGATCGGATTAAGTGTTAGTGGTGTTGCTGCTGTTGCAATGACTTATATTGGAGAGGAAATTGCGCAAAAAGATATAGGCTTTGCAATGGGCCTGTATATTTCAGGTACCGCTATTGGCGGAATGGGTGGTCGTCTCATTGCAGGGGTATTGATTGACTATATTAGTTGGCAAAATGCTATGATGATTATCGGCATCATTAACCTATGTATAGCCACAGCATTCTTTTTATTACTTCCAGCATCTCAACATTTTCAAGCTTATCCCATTCGTTTCAACCGATTTTATGAATCTTTCGTTAAAAATTTAGCAGATCCAAAGCTTAGAATTTTATTCCTTCAAGGCTTTATCCTCATGGGATGTTTTGTCTCTATATTTAACTATATGAGCTACCACCTATTAGAAGAACCTTATCAACTTTCTCAAACTTGGATTGGGCTAATCTCCATAGCTTATTTGGCAGGAATATATAGTTCACCTCGGGCTGCAAGTTGGGGGAAACGCTTTGGACGGGCAAAAGTTTTACCTTCGATGCTGATCATGATGTTGTTGGGGCTGTTGATCATGCTCATTCCGGCATTTTGGTCAGTCATTTTGGGGCTGATTGTATTCACTTTCGCTTTTTTTGCAGCGCATTCCACGGCAAGTAGTTGGGTTTCGGTTCAATCCCTGCAGTACCGTGCCGTAGGTTCATCTCTATATTTATTTTGCTACTACTTAGGTTCCAGTATTTTGGGTAGTAGTAGTGGTTTGGTTTGGGAAATGTCTGGTTGGATTGGGTTGACGAGCTTTATTGCTGTTATTTTGATGATCGGTTTATTTTTAGCAATAAAATTGAATAAATTAAAATAGAAATATGTGAATAAGCTATTATTTAATATTCGTTTTACATCTATTTTTTTATATAAATAACACGGCTTTGTTGCACAAACCTATCTGTAAAGGCTTTTTCAGCGATATAATTTTCAAATGAAGAAGCCTACACACAAAATCTACCGCACAACCAATTGGCCCGCATATAACCGAGCACTCATGAGTCGC